>CAXPEK010000119.1:0-5173 GCA_964216065.1 Candidatus Actinomarina sp. | reverse complement strand
TTCACCATCTCTTAAAGTAGTATCAAAAATAATAATTTTTTCTTGGCTCATTTTACTAGAATAAAAATAATATAAATATAATATAAATGAAAATAGTAAGAGCAAGTTATTATACCAAGTTTTCGCTATAAAAGTGATTTTATTTAGTTAGTTTTAACGCAGAATTTTTTAATTAGCATAGCAGCTACATGCTAAGCTAATTTGCAATTTATAAAGTAAAAATTGCCAAATCCCATTTATAAACCTACCTTTATTCTGCAATTTTAACTCCATAAATTTTAAGCTAAAATTTTAAATTAGCTAAGGCTTGCCCTGCAATTTTAGCTTAAAATTTCTGAAACTAATATTATCTACTAAAAACAGCTTTATAGATGGGATTTGGTATTAGTAACCAAAAACAGCTTTATAGAGGGAATTTGGTATTATTTATCTAGGAACCACGGCCTCAGCGGCCTTGTGGACCTTGGCCTCCTCCTGGATTTTGATCTCTTCCCGTTCTTTGCCTTACACTTCTCGTATTAGAACCTGCTGGTTGATCTGGATCTGGAGGTCTTCTTTGGCCTACTCTATTAGCAAAAGTACCTCCTGCTGCCCTTGCTTGTCAAACTTCTTCTATCCGTTTCTCTATTCCATCCTTCAATTGAGGGGAAAGGTGTTTTGTTATACCTTGTCTTAGATCATCCTGTGTTAAAGGATATGCTGAGTCTGAAAAAATCTCTCTTATTAACTCGTCGCTTAACTCATATTCTCCTGTAAGACGATTAATGTTATCAACCATTGGACACTCTGAATCAAGGGACAATGTCTGCCCTAATTTGTCACTAATTCTATTAAAATGTGCTACGAATTCATCTATATCATTTATAACGGAAAATGATAAAACTAACTCTCGTAATATTGCCCGATATGAGCGATTGGAAAATGATTGCTCTATATTAACTAGTTGATTAACCAACTCCTCTGGCAAATAATTTAATACAGCTCTTACTACTGCTAAATCACCATTATCTGATGCATATATTAAAGCTGTTATTCCTTCAGGATCTCTCTGATTAAGAACAGCTAATCTTTCAGCATCCGACAAACCTGCTGGTAATGCCGCTATTGTTTCTAGATTATTATTTTCTGCTGCATACATTAATGCTGTTACTCCTACACTATCTTGCTGATTAAGAGCTGCCACTCTTGCAAGACCCTCCAAACCTGCTAGTAATGCATCTATTACTGCTGCATGACCATTACGTGCTGCACACATTAAAGCTGTGCTTACTTCGCCATTTTGCCAATTAAAAGCATCGCATCTTTCCTCTAGGCACAAACCTTCTAGTAAGGCTCTTACCATTGTTACATTACCCTGTGATGCTGCCACCATTAAAATACTTTTTTTATAAGGCAACGTCAAACCTTCTAGTAAGGCTCTTACTAATTCTTGATTTCTACTTAATGCAGCTATATTCAGTAGCGTCTGCTGGTCTTGACCATTAAAACTAAAGTCTGTTAGTAGAAGGTTATACCTAACTTCTTCTGACCTTGAATTTAGTAATCTCGTTACATCATCTACATTACCAGAGCGCACTGCCTGTAATAGCTCATCATCAATATCATCTCTCTCTAATACCAATTCCCATTTTTAAAGCTGTTTTTAGTCAATAATATTAGCTTTAGAAATTTTAAGTTAAAATTGTAGGACTAGCCTTAGCTAATGCAAAATTTTAGCTTGGAATTTATGGAGTTAATATTGCAGAATAAAAGTAGGTTTAAAGATGGGATTTGGTATAATATGTCACTTATTTGATAAATGCAACATATTAGATGATAATAGCAAAATATTAACCTATCTCACTACAAAACTGTAATTTACACCTAAAAGACATGATATTGTTATTTTAACAATGAAATTAATTGGAAAAAATAAGCTAAAAATACTGTTTTTACTTTTAATACTAAAATTTATTTTTGGCTAAAATGCTAAAACTTAGCATTAAAGCTATCTTTTAAACTTTTCTGAGGAGTACTTTAAACCCCAATAAATATGTTATCATCTTGCAACTTTTGCTATCTTACTCTTTGTAACATCTAGTTTAGAACTCTTTCTTATCCTATCTAAAAAAGAAATTTCACTTTCTAACCCTTCTGCTATTTCTTCTGAAGTTAATTCCGTTTTTTCTCTATCACAAATTTGCTGAATTAGCTTATCAGAAAATTTCCTTTGTGAAGAGCTCTCTGGTAAATATTTACCAACCAAAGAAGAAATTATATTAGATGGTGCCTTAGATATTTGCTCTAATTTACTAATAGCACAATCTAGTAATTTACGATCTAGTAATTCTTCTTTTTGCTCCCTAGTACTCTGTTTTGAACAAGATATTAATTCTAGTACAAAATTTTTATCTATTTTAAATTCAGTAAATATCCTAGCTATTTTTTGCATATCTTTAGTCAGGCTCTCTATATCTATAGCTTGATCTGGATCTGGAATAATATATCTAGATAAAACCCGTTTCGCAGTAATACGAGCAGGTAAACCCTGCTCTTTTATAATATTATAAGCGTCTTTTACAGGCTTCATGTCAGAAAATTTTAATTCTGAAAAATTCCGATAAACATCTTTTATTCGTTTTTTTGCGTAATTAAAACTATCCTCATATGATGAATTTACTAATAACAAAAATACCGACAAAAGCATATCTTGTTGCTGAGTAGAAGCAACTTTATGGTCTTGTAGCTTCTTAGTAGAATCAACTTTATGGTATATATCAATGTCAAGCCTCATACTTACCCCACCTAATATACTTAATAACTTTAATGCTGATATATCTTCTTTATCTAAAATATATCTTTGTATTATTTCATAATGTGTATTTTTATCTATTTTTGCTCCTGCTAATACTAATTCTAATATCAAATTGCTATCTCCACTTGCTATTGCCTTAGATAAACTATTATTCAAAGCTCTTTCTAATTGTGCTACTATGTCTGCATGTCCATGTTTTCTAGCTACTTCTAGTGCAGTTAATTTACTACTTACATTTACTTGATTTAAAGCTACACCTTTTGCAATTAATTTACGTGATAAATCTTTAAAACCGCATAATGAAACTTGGTATAAAAGAGCAGCCTGTTGTACAATGCTTAAAGCACTTTTATTAGATAATATTAAACCAACTTGATTTTGAGCTTTAAAATACTCTTCTTTCAGTTGTTCCACATCATATGTTAGACTAAATTCCTCAATAAATTGCCTAATTTCTTCATTTTTATTATTTGTAATTGCTGTGCTAATATCAATTACCATAAAATCCTCCTTAAAATAGAAAAACTATTCTAATATCACAAAAATAGCAAAGATAATATTTGTTAGTGCAAGTAGCTAACTAAGGCTTGCCCTGCAATTTTAGCTTAAAATCTCTGAAGCTAATATTATCGACTAAAAACAGCTTTATAGATGGGATTTGGTATTAGTAACCAAAAACAGCTTTATAGAGGGAATTTGGTATTATTTATCTAGATACTACGGCCTCCGCGGCCTTGTGGACCTTGAACTCCTCTTGGATGTTGATTTCCTTCCGTTCTTTGCCTTACGTTTCTCGTATTAGAACCTGCTGGTTGACCTTGATCTGAAGGTCTTCTTTGGCCTACTCTATTAGTAAAAGCACCTCCTGCTGCCCTTGCTGGTGGTGCTGGTGGTAGAGCTGCTGCTGCATGTTCTGGTGCCGTGCCTTGAGGTGCTGGTGGTGTATTTTGATCTCTTAACATATCCATTCCCCTACTAACAATTACTGATTTGAATACTTTGCCTATACCTGCTCTTAGATTTTTCTGTGTTAAAGGTTCGTCTGAGTTTGAAACAATCTGTTCTATTAACTCTTCGCTTAACTTATATTTTCCTACTAAATAACCATCAATCATTCTAGCAACAAACGAACTCTGTGAATCAAAGGACAATATCTGCCCTAATTTGTCACTAACTCTTTTAAAATATGCTGCTAATTCATTTATATCATTTATCCCGAAAAATAATAAATCTAACCCTTGCAATATTTTCCGATATGAGACATTGGAAAATGATTCATCTATATTAACCAATTTATTGTTCAATTCAGCTTCGACTTCTTTTTCGACTTCTTTAAAGTCAGTTAGATCTTGTCTACTCATTCGTAAAAGTTCATCATAGCTCTGTCTAATATTACGTAGTGTATAATTATTTTCATCCCTAAAATACCCTAAAAGACTATTATAATCTTCCGCATTTACAGCATTAGCTAGAAGATTAAAAACAGAAAATGGCATTCGATTTTTAGTAGCAAGAATTTTTATTTTGATCTTTGTGTCCTCACTTACTTCGCTAACATAACCTGTTTTAAATAAAAATTCTAAAGTATTTATATTCTTCTCATTAAGTGGTGCTGCTCCATTCCCCGCCGATGCTGTAAAGAAATCATTTACTAGGCCATCAAGCATTCCCCTAACCAACTCAACTCTTCTATCCTGCGGCAAATAATTTAATACAGCTTTTACTACTGCATGACCATTAGGCGCTGCATGTCCATTACGTGCTGCATACATTAATGCTGTTACTCCATTGCCATCTTGATGATTAAGAACTCTTAATCTGTCTTCACGCTCCAAACCTGATAGTAATGTTGCTATTACATCTTCATTACCATTACTTGCTGCACGTATTAATGCTGTGCTTCCTCTAACATCTCCATGATTAAGAACACTTAATCTGTCATCACGCTCCAAACCTGATAGTAATGCATCTATTGCTGCTACATTACCATTACTTGCTTCACGTATTAATGCTGTTACTCCATTTTCATCTTGATAATTAAGAACCTTTGATCTTTCAGCAGCCGTCAAATTTTTTAGTAATGCCGCTATTGTTTCTAGATTATTATTTTCTGCTGCATGCATTAATGCTGTTACTCCTTCACCATCTCTCTGATTAAGAACACTTAATCTGTCTTTACCCTCCAAACCTGATAGTAATGCTACTATTACATCTTCATGACCATTACCTGCTGCATACATTAATGCTGTTACTCCATTGTTATCTCCCTGATTAATGTCTTCACCCTCCAAACCTGCTAGTAATGCCTCTATTGCTGCTACATGACCATTAAGCGCTGCATGCATTAATGCTGTTCTTCCATTGTCATCTTGATGATTA
>CAXPEK010000118.1:0-3704 GCA_964216065.1 Candidatus Actinomarina sp. | reverse complement strand
AAATTTACTTGATTATAACATATTTTAGGACTTAGTGCAATTTTTTAGCCAAAAGAGAGTAAAGGCAAGATAAAGGGTAACCCGGCTTATGAAAATTTTAGCTGCTATTTTTCAATTCTGACCAGTTAACTTACAAAGCCGCCTACCCCAGAAACATCATATGAATAAATTTACATAGGTCAAGAGCAGAAAATAAATAAAGAACATTTTGCAATCTAAGCTATTTACTATCTATTTTGTAATATTTGCTAAAATCTATTCTAATGAGACTCTATTATTATCTAATTAACAGCTAATGACTATATTTTCCCTGTTTTATTAAATCTCAAATACAACTCTCCCTATAAAGGCACTAGATCATATGAAGATTTAGTAGCTAAAACCACCCATCGCTTCAAGTTAACACATATTGGTTCCACAAAGCCGTAAATTGATTTACGCTATTCCTGCAAAACGAACCCTCTGATTACTCTTAAGTTACACTCTTTCATAAGGACAGTGTATCTTTGTATAAAATTCATCAAGATCCTTATATTTAACTCACATATTCTTCCTCTTTACCGATACTAAATGAAGATTGCGTCAGCTAAATTATGCCTTAGCATGCTTATCACAATAAGCTATATCGGCAATACTCATTATTTTAGTATTACATGCTTCATTCCCTTTTCATCTATTGTGCTTGCCTTAGTTATTCTACTTTATTTATCATTACTAATTGTATATACACTGATATGTGCTTTTTAAAATCATACCAAAATTTATGACCTGCTTTACAGCCATAATTAGCCTTTTCATCCGTAGCAAACTTTGATAATACTTCATTGTTTTATTATCATATTTTGCCTTAATTTTTTTATCTCACTCCTCAAATAAAACTACCTTACTTACAAAAGAGCTTTGCACCTACAAAGGTAAATAATTAAACTGATATAAGCGTGTGATTGCAGCTAAAGCTAAATTTTCAAATATCTTAAATAATCCCAAAATTTCTATCTTCGTTAACTAACTTGCAAAATAATCCATGATCTAGATTCTCTCAAATAAATAGAAAATAAAATGATATTATTTATTGTTTAGTCAATTTAACATTGTAAAGTAGATAAAAAAAATCTTCATTAAGCTTGAATATTAAAAGATTAATTTTTCAATATATAATCAAATTCTCATCTTATAGTAAGTGTTAGTTGTAAACATAGCTTAACTAGATTAAAATCTCTCCCATATTAAGCTCACAAATTAATCAATAAAAATATTAACCAAATTGCTAAAATTTCTATAAATTTATAAAGATTTGTTCATTTCTTACAAAAGAAAGTTGGTATATAATATATAGAAAAAGCTAATTTAAAAGATTGCAACACGCCCTAAAAATATTCGCTTAATAATATCAAAAAACTTGACAGGCTAAAGAATTTTGACTTTGTTATAAACAATATTTTACTACTTCAATTAGTCCATGATTATTCTAATCTTATCTCTTATATTATCTATATTTAATCCAAATATTAGCCTTGCAAATACAACCTCACTTGAACAAAATAAACAAATATTCAATGATATAATTTGGCAAAATGATGAAGTATTTCTTAAATACCAAGAATATTTACATTATAATTATTGGCAAAAAATTACTACGCAAAAATTAGCTGGATTTACTCCACCTACCATTCTAACTGAACAAAAAACTGCATCTTGTATCACTGACTACACTCAAAATAAACAATATCTTACCACATCTGGTGGCATGTGCCTAATTGGCCATTGGCTAGAAAATAACCAAGGAACCAAAATAACAAGTAAAAATAAATTAATAGAATATTTTGCACCTATTGATAATGCAGCTGAAGCGGTTTCTTTTATTTTAAACCTATATAGTGATTTAAAAATTAACCCAAAAAATAATATTGCAGAAGGTTACAGCCTAACTATAAAAGAAGAAAATAATCAAACAGCTTATCTAATTCAACTAGTTAATAAAAATAGTTTTGGCTGTGGCTTACATATAGAAACTAAAATAATTTACAAAGTTAATACAAATGCTGACATAAAAATCATTGCTAAAGAACAAGAACCCACCTCAGAAAATCTGCCTATTTATTGCGTAGATTAAAAATTACCTACTATTTTTCTTAGTCAAACCTATTAATAATAATAATTCTAATAAAAATAACAGCCCTAGCAATATAGCAAAGAAACTAAAACTATTACCCTCTTGACCTGGCATACCAGCAAGATTGACGCCAAATAAACCAGTAAAAAAACCCAGTGGCAAAAATAAAGTAGCAACTACTGAAGTAATATAGCTATTTCTGGTTAATTTATCTGTAACAATATTACTAAGCTCATCTTTTAACAAATTTAATTTAGCTAAATAAAGCTCAAAATCTTCTATAAATCTAAGATGGTGATCAATATTTTGTGCTAGATGTTTTTTGTTTTTTATTGATTGAAAATAATCTTTCTTAAGTAAATTTAGAACCTCATTTTGTGGTCTTAAATATCTTTTTATCGTAAAAATTTGTTTGCGTAAAGTTAATATCTTCTGCCTATTATCAGCTATTCTCTCGGCAATAATCTTATCTTCTATCTGCTCTATCTGTTCGGCTAAATCTTGCATAAAAGGAGTAAGACTATTTAAGAGACAATTAACAAATAATAATACAAATTCTTCGCTATTATTAAGCTCATTTTTCTGCTTTAACAACTCCCGCATATCATCAATTGCTTTTAATCTTCTTTTGGAAAAAGAATAGATATTATTCTCCGTTACAAAAAATCTAATAGATACCATATCTTCAGGAGTGGCATTCAAATTAAGATTAATAGCTCTTAAAATTAAAATATAACCAGCTTTTAATTGCAAAATTCTAGGTCTAGTTTCGTCAGCACATAAAATAGTTCTAGTAATATTATCTAGCTCTACCACATTAACTTCTAATAAATTCACCAAATCTGCATTATTTAAATCAAAATGCTGCCAATTAAGTTGCTTGCTTACTGTTTCTTTAAAAGAATTTATATATTTAGCCAAAATACCCTCACAAAAGATCTAATTGTAAATTAGAGTTAATTTACTACTAATTAAAATTATAAAACTAAAGAAAAAAATAACACTAAAAACTATTGTCAAATAAAATATTTTCACTAAATTACCTTGACCAAAATAATGGTAGCTTAATAATTAAAATATTACAGGTAAGTTAGTAATGTATCTTATTTCCAAATATGCTGCTTTTAGTATCATCAATTTTGTAATTCTATATGTCCCTTAACAAATTCTCTTGATTAAATATATGTAATTTAAATGAATAAAAAATTAGTTAAAATATCATCTTTAAATAGTCCAGATTTTCATGGACCGCAATTTGTATTTCGTCCTGCTTCATTAAAAAAGTCAGTTACTTTTTTTAAAAATCATTTTGCTGCTAAAAGCCTTTATGCTGTTAAAACTAATCCCCACAAGACTATTTTAAAAGCCATCTACATGCATGGTATAAAATCCTTTGATACTGCTTCTATTGAAGAAGTTAAATTAATTTACAACCTCTTTGATGATGCAGAAATATTTTTTATGCATCCAGTAAAATCAAGACAAGCCATTAAAGAATCTTACTGTAAATATGGGGTTAGAAATTTTTCATTAGATAGAAACGAAGAATTAAAGAAAATTATAGAAGAAACTGATAATGCTAAAGATTTAA
>CAXPEK010000117.1:0-4602 GCA_964216065.1 Candidatus Actinomarina sp. | reverse complement strand
ATACCAATTCCCATCTATACAATTATTTTTATTCTGCAATTTTAACTCTATAAATTCCAGGCTAAAATTTTGCATTAGCTAAGGCTAGCCCTGCAATTTTAGCTTAAAATTTCTGAAGCTAATATTAGTGACTAAAAACAGCTTTATAGATGGGAATTGGTATAATTTGCTTTTTAAGCAGTAGCTTACTTTTACTTTAATTTAGCAATAAAACTTAGATTTCTTCCCGTTTTATAGCTTTGCTCATGTGTAGCTCTTCTATATGAAAAAGCTAAATCTTTATGCTCATATGTATCTATTTTAATGTCATCAATATTAGTTATATTGTAAGAGTGAAATATATTTAGAGCATGTAATTTTAGGTTAAATAAAAACTTATCCTTGCCTTTTTCAATAAAGCATTCCTTGTTTTTGTTATTTAGCTGCAGAAATTTCTGATAAAAATCTAAATCTACCTCATATGAATTTTGAGCAATTGCTGGCATTAACGCAACATATATGTTCTGTATTTTTGCACCTTTTGCCATGATGCAATCTAAAAAATTATTAATAATTGCTAAATAAGCACCTCGCCAGCCTACATGAATAGCACCAATTAAATCTATGTCACTAGCATAAATTATAATAGGTAAACAATCTGCAGTTAAAATTGTTAAAGCTAAATTATGTTGCTGAGTAAATAAACCATCTGCCTCATAATATTGTTTTTGCTTATTATGCTCATCATTAAATTCGTGAATAATATTAGAATGTATTTGCTTTAATGTAATAATATTTTCTAGCCCTAAATTTAAATAATTTGCAGCAATTTGATAGTTCTGATCAATATTAGCTTTTAAATCTCCAGAATTATAACCAAAATTTAAAGCTGCATATTCACCTTTACTAACCCCACCTTTACGAGTGAAATAGCCATGTATAATATGCGGAAATTTTGTAAAAATGGTACTTCTAATAATTTCAACCATAAAAGCTTAATATTAGTTAAAATTTAGGCAATATATAAGCCGGATTCTGTGTAAAACAGCTATTCATCTTGATTAACTATCACTAGCTAATTCATGCAACCTACCCAAATAACAGGCCAGAGAAACCTATAGTTATTTCTATTTGGTCTTGCTCCTGGTGGGGTTTACCTTGCATTTTCTGTCACCAGAAAACCGGTGAGCTCTTAACTCACCATTTCAACCTTACCCAATAAATAGGCGGTATATTTTCTGTGGCACTTTCCCTTGATCACTCAGCTTGGTGTTACCAAGCACCATTCTCTGTGGAGTCCGGACTTTCCTCTAGAAAATCTAGCAGCTGTAATATTGCCCAAAAATAAATTAATATATTTGTAAATATAGTCAAGAAAAGCTACATAATTACATCAATAATTAATGCAATAAAAATAATAAAAAGATAAAAAATAGAAAAAATAAAAGCTTTGATGCTAGTATCTTTATTAGGTTCTTTTATTAATCTAAATAAATAAAAACCAAAGGCAATATTAGCAATAGTCACAAATGCTAGATAAATTAGACCTAATTTGTTACTATAAATAGCCAGTAAATATGTAGCAATAGCCATTAAAATACTGTAAAATATGATGTAATATAATGTTTTTTTTATGCCACTAACCACAGGCAACATGGGTATTTTTGCTTTTTGGTAATCATCATTGCGATATAATGCCAAAGCCCAAAAATGAGGAGGAGTCCATAAAAAAATAATCATAAACATTAAAATGGCTTCTATCGATATGTGGTTAGTTATAGATACATAAGCAATTAAAGGAGGAAAAGAACCAGCTGCTCCTCCAATTACAATATTTTGTGCTGTCCTTCTTTTTAGCCATATAGTGTAAATTAAAACATAAAATAAAATTGCAATAAATAAAATGATACTCGCTAGCTGATTGCTAGATAAAAAGATTAAAATTAATGCAATCAAACATAAAATAATACCATATGCTAAAGCATCATCAGGTAAGATTTTACCTAGTGGTAAAGGACTGTTTTTCGTGCGTTGCATAATTTTATCAATATCATAATCATACCACATATTTAGAGCAGCAGCACCTCCACTTGCTAAAGATATAGCAACTAAAGTAATAGCTATTAAAAAAATATTTTTTTCTCCTTCCGCTAAAACAAAACCAGCTATAGCCGTAAATACTATCAAGCTCATTACCCCAGGCTTCAATAAGCTGTAATAATCTTTAATGGAAGCAAATTTATGCATAGATTATTTGATAATTGGTTGCTGCTCAAAACTATGAAAAGGTGGAGGAGAAGACAAGCTCCATTCTAAAGTATTTGCATGTTTACCCCAAGGATTATCACCAGCAGGAAGACCCTTTTTTAGCGTGTGATATATTACATAAATGAAAAATAATGCACCAGCAAATGAAATATAAGAACCTAGTGAAGATACAAAATTCCACCCTGCATAAGCGTCAGGATAATCAACATATCTTCTCGGCATGCCAGCAAGACCTAAAAAATGTTGAGGAAAAAAAGTTAAATTAACCCCAATAAACATTAACCAAAACTGTATTTGCCCTAATTTTTCATTATATAATTTACCTGATATTTTATGAATCCAATAATAAAAGCCAGCAAAAGCACTAAATAAAGCACCTAAAGACATAGTATAATGAAAATGAGCCACTACATAATAAGTATCATGCATTAAAATATCAACGCCAGCACTAGATAACACTACACCAGTAACACCTCCTACAGTAAATAAAAATAAAAAGCCAATAGCATAAAGCATAGGTGTAGTAAATATAATAGAACCACCCCACATAGTAGCAATCCAACTAAATATTTTAATACCAGTAGGTAAAGCTATAATCATAGTAGCTGCCGTAAAATAAGCCTTAGTATTCATGCTTAAACCCACAGAAAACATATGATGCGCCCATACTACAAAACCAACAATACCAATTGAAGCCATAGCAACAACCATACCAGTATAGCCAAAAATTGGCTTGCGTGAAAAAGTAGAAATAATATGACTTACAATACCAAAGCCAGGTAATATTACAATATATACTTCAGGATGACCAAAAAACCAAAATAAATGCTGATATAATACTGGATCTCCACCTCCTGCTGGATTAAAAAATTGTGTGCCAAAATTTCTATCTGTTAATAACATAGTAATTGCACCACCTAAAACTGGTAAAGCCATTACTAATAAAAATGCAGTAATCAAAATTGACCATACAAAAAGAGGCATTTTAAAAATAGTCATACCCGGAGCACGCATATTAAAAATAGTAGCAATAAAATTAATCGCACCTAATATTGAAGAAGCACCAGCTAAATGTAGAGAAAATATTGCCATATCTACCGCCATACCAGGATGACCTAAATTCGCACTTAAAGGAGGATATACCGTCCAACCAGTTCCTGCTCCACCATCTACAAAAGCTGAAGCCATCAACATTATAAAAGAAAAAAATAACAGCCAAAAACTAATATTATTAAGACGAGGAAAGGCCATATCTGGTGCTCCTATCATTAAAGGTACAAAATAATTACCAAAACCACCGGTTAAGGCAGGCATTATCATAAAAAATACCATTATAAAAGCATGAGCAGTAATGAAAACATTATATAATTGATAGTTACCATTAAATATTTGATCACCAGGATACATTAGCTCTGCTCTCATACCTACGGAAAATAATGCACCAACTAAGCCAGCAAATATAGCAAAAATAAGATACATAATACCTATATCTTTATTGCTAGTTGAAAAAATCCATCTTTTAATTCCTTGTGGTGTATGGTCTGACATAAAATACCTTTATTTATTATGAGCTAAATTATATTGATTTAAATCTAAATTAGATGAAAACTCTTCTTGAGCATTTTTTACCCATAATGCAAATTCTTCTTTAGGAACAGCTATAATTTCTATAGGCATAAAAGCATGCAAAATTCCACATAATTCTGAACATTGACAATAATAGGTTCCAGCCTCTTCAATATAAACCCAAGTTTCATTTAATCTACCAGGCACTGCGTCCATT
This sequence comes from Candidatus Actinomarina sp., assembly GCA_964216065.1. GTDB lineage: Bacteria > Pseudomonadota > Alphaproteobacteria > Rickettsiales > JABIRX01 > JABIRX01. The sequence continues at coordinate 572 of CAXPEK010000117.1, read as the reverse complement.
TTTACAGCTAGAGCCGGTACTGCAAAAGAATGAATAACATCAGAAGCAGTAATTTGAATTTTAATATTAGTTTTAGTGGGTAAATATACTTTATTATCAGTAGCTAAAAGTCTTGGCTCTCCCGCTAATAATTCAGCATCTTTTTTCATATAGCTGTCAAAAGCTATATCGCCATGATCAGGATATTCGTAACTCCAATACCATTGCCTACCAATTACTTTAAGGGTCATTTCGGTTTCTGGAATGGTTTCTTGATAATAAATTAATTTTATAGAAGGAATAGCAATAGCCATTAAAATAAATGCAGGTACCAAAATCCATATAATTTCAATTAGCGTATTATGTGAAGTAGTAGAGGGGTTAGGATTTTTTTTAGCCCTAAATTTAACACAAGTAACGATAAGTAGTAATAACACAAAAGCTACAATCAACCATAAAAATAACATGATATAATCATGCGTCTCATGAGCTGCTCTAGCGGTTGGAGAAATGGCTTTTTGAAAGCCTAATTGCCAATTTTCAGCTATGCCACTAGCTTTAGCTTGCGTAATAACAAGAAAAATTTTTACAAA
>CAXPEK010000116.1:0-3497 GCA_964216065.1 Candidatus Actinomarina sp. | reverse complement strand
GAGAGTTTGTGCTTCAACTCCTTGAGTGCTATCTACTACAAGCAAAGATCCTTCACATGCAGATAAAGATCTTGAAACTTCATAAGAAAAATCAACATGGCCTGGTGTATCTATCAAATTTAAAATATAGGTTTGTCCGCCTTTAGCTTTATAGCTTAATTTTACTGTCTGTGATTTAATGGTAATACCACGCTCCCTCTCAATATCCATAGAATCTAAAAGCTGTGCCTGCATTTGTCTAGACTCAACTGCACCACAAAACTCAATCATTCTATCTGCTAAAGTAGATTTACCATGATCTATATGTGCTATAATGGAAAAATTACGGATATTAGTCATTAAATCTTATAAATTTGCGCCCAATTTAAAATAATTAATTAAAATTTCAATTTAATTAATTATTTTAAACTACATATCTTGAAAGAAAGTTAAATAATTATGCACAATATGTAGTGGTAAACCCATAATATTTGAAACAGAGCCAGAAACAAAAGTTAAATATTTACCCATTAATCCCTCAATAGCATAACCTCCCGAACAACCTTTCCATTGCTCACAAGCAATAATTTCTTCTATTTCAGCCGCAGAAAAATTCTTAAATTTTAACACTGACATTGCTGTTTTTTGCTTCAACATAGCTTTTTCGCCGAGAGCAAAACATACAGAACTATATAATTTATGCCTTCTACCACCTATTAATGCTAAATACTTCCTTTCTATTGCAGCATCATAAGTTTTATCGAGCACCCGAGAACCTACCACTGAAACTGTATCTGCTGCTATAATTAAATCATTCGGATATTGCGAAGCTACTGCCAAAGCTTTTTCCTTAGCTAACCTCTTAACCATCATGAGAGGCTTTTCGTGTTTTAACCTTGTTTCATCAATATCAGCTGGACATATTTTATCAGGAATAACATTAATTTGCTTTAATAAATTAAGCCTTGATTTTGAAGCCGAAGCCAGAATAATTTTACGTTTCACTCTAAAAGTTTAGCTATTAATTGTTGATTATTTTTCTCTATGAGTAATTCTACCTTTAGTTAAATCATAAGGTGTCATTTCAACTGTAACCTTATCACCTAACAAAATTCTAATTCTATGTTTACGCATTTTACCAGAAGTATGTGCTAAAATTACATGCTCATTTTCAAGTTCAACCTTAAACATAGTATTAGGAAGCACTTCAATCACTCTTCCTTTAAATTCAATTAATTCTTCTTTAGCCATAACATTATTTATTTTGCTAAGAGAATAACAGTAAATTTTATAAGTTAAACCATTAATTTTATCTAATACTCTATTAGCTTACTTATTATTCTTTACATCTTATTTTTTAGGCAAATTATCTACTATCACAATAAATAGCTAACAAGATCTAATAACTTCTTACTTGAGGAGTTAGCCTATTATTTAAATAATTTGGATAAGTTCTAACTGGCACGAATTTAACTTTAGAATTTATAATTTGGCAAGAATGCTGTCTGAATTTTAAGTCATTTCTTTTGGGATAATCTGCCCTATAATGCGCTCCCCTGCTTTCTTTTCTAGCCAAAGCTGCTTTTAAAGTCAAATCTGCCAATAGTAATAAATTTTTTACAACTAAATATTCCGCAATAAAATTTGGATCTTGTTTTAACTGTACAGAAGATATTTTGATTTGTGCAATTTGTTGTACCGCCTCAAGCAAAGTTACTTTATCACGAATTATTGCTGCTTTACTATCCATGATTTTTGCAATTTGTTTTCTTACTAACCCAAGATTGGAACTGGATCCTCTAGGTGAGTCAACAAATTTTAACAAATATTTTTCGTAATTTTTAGTAGTTTTATTGTTACTAATAAAATTATTTAGCAAATGCTTAGCTGCTACTTTACCAAATACAATTATCTCTAGTAACGAATTACAACCTAATCTATTAGCACCATGTACTGATGCACATGCCACTTCTCCTATGGCATATATACCCTGATATCCCTCTACTAAGCCATTTTTATCAGTAGCTATACCTCCCATAGTATAGTGAGCTGCTGGTTTTACTGGTATTGGATCTTTAGTTGGATCAAGTCCTAAGAACTTTGCACAGGTTGCATTTAAATTAGGCAAATATTTTGTTATTTTTTCTATGCCCAAATGCGCCACATGCAAATTAACAAAATCTTTATCTTCGCCACAACCTCTACCCTGTTGAATTTCGGCAAAAATTGCTCTAGCTACCACATCTCTTGATGCTAAATCTTGTAATTTTGGTGCATAATTCTTCATAAATCTTTCACCATTATTATTAGTCAAATACCCCCCTTCTGCTCTAGCAACTTCTGAAATTAATAAAGAATTTGTAGCTAAACTTGTAGGATGAAATTGTATAAATTCCATATCTTTTACTGGCAATCCTGCTTCATAGGCTAAGGCAATGCCATCACCTGTACAAATATTAGCTGCTGTATTACTATAATATAAGCCAGCATAGCCGCCTGAAGCAATAATAATATTACTCGAATTAAAAATAACATGTTCATGTTTTGCGAGATTATATGCTATTAAAGCCTCTGGCTTTTTACCTGCTAAAATTAACTTATATGCAAAAATATTTTCAGCAAATACTACACCTAAATTTACTGCTGTTTGCATTAGTTTAGTAATAATTGACTGACCAGTTTTATCACCTATACCACAAGCTCTTTTTGCCTTTTTGCCTAGACCAAATTAGTAGTTTGACCACCATATTCTCTTTGATAAATTTCTCCGGTTTTAGTTTTATTAAAATCTACACCAACAGCAACTAAATCATTTATAGCTTCATTAGCCTTACTACACAAGATTTCAACTGCATCATGATCGGCTAAATAATCACTACTTTTAATTGTATCATAAATAAACCATTCTACTTTATCTTCGAGCATAGAACCTAAAGGGGCATTAATACCACCTTGTGCAGCTGCAGTATGTGATTTTGCTGCTAAATTCTTACTTAAAACTAAAACTTTATATTTGCTTTTTGCTAAATTTATTGCTGCTGTTAAACCAGCACCTCCAGCACCAATAATAATAATATCATAAAATTCTTGCTTTATTGTCATTTTTTTCTTTACTAATTTAACTAATGCTTAAAGAATTATATGATTAATCACATTAAATATAAACCAAAATTCATTATTTTTGACTGGGATAATACTTTAGTTGATAGCTGGCCATTAATACAAGAATCTTTCAATCATACAGCCTCAATTTTAGGCTTAAAAACATTTTCAAAAATAGAAGTAATTAATCAAGTAGGTTATGCTATAAGATCTTCATTTCCTAATATTTTTGGAAATTTAGCTAGCAAAGCCCAAGAAATTTATGCCGAATATTATTTAGCTAATTATATGGCTAGGCTTAAATTATTACCATATGCTCATGAAATATTAAATTATTTAACCAACTTAAAAATTCCCTTATTTATTGTTAGCAACAAAAAAGGAGCTTCGGTTAGAAGAGAAACAAAAGCACTAAA
>CAXPEK010000115.1:0-4922 GCA_964216065.1 Candidatus Actinomarina sp. | reverse complement strand
AACCGCTTTAAGAGGATTAACTACTGGACCAAAAGCACTATTTTTATTAGTAGAACCCATAGCAAACTCATCCATATTAAGTTTACCTAATAATATTGCCCCATCATCCCATAGATTTTGCGTTACTGTTGCTTCATATTTAGGGGTAAAATTTTGTAAAATTTTTGAACATGCCTGAGTTTTTATATTTTTGGTGCAATATAAATCTTTAACAGCAAAAGGTATGCCCTCTAAAGGTCTAGCCTCATTTTTTGCTATTTTTGCATCTGAATTAATTGCCATCTGCACAGCCTTATCTGCTGTAACCGTAACAAATGCGTTTAATTCTTTATCTTTATTTTGAATCTGCTCAAGATAAGCATTGGTTAACTCTTTTGCTGAAAATTCTTTAGCTGATAAAGAGCTTTTTAATTGTGTAATCGTATATTTAGTAATATCAGTCATTATTCTACAAATTTTGGAACAGCAAAAAAATTCAGTTTACTCTCAGGAGCATTAGCTAGAATATCTTCTGCAATATTATCATCTGCTACCTCATCAGCACGCATCTCTAAACTATTTTCCATAGCCATTAAAGGAGCAATATTATCTGTATTAACCTCATTTAAACTATCTACCCAAGTTACTATCTCAGAAATATCTTGTGCTAGCTTAGCAAGATCAGCATTTGCAACTGAAATTCTAGCTAATTTGGCAATTTTGCTAATTTGCTCTGTTGTTACTTTAGTCATTTATTAACCTTTCTAAATTTTCTAATGGCCTAGCAATACAAGCTTCATTATCTTTAACAATAATAGGCCTTTCTATTAATTGTGGATATTTTACCATATAACTAATTAACTGCTCTTCACTATAATTTAATGAAGCTAAATTATGCTCTTTAAAAACAGCTTCTGAGCTACGCAACAAAGCTCTAGCTGGTATAGCTAATTTAATTAAAAGATCTTTTACTTCAGCTGCTGTTAAGTTAGTTTTTAAATATTCTACTATCTCAAAATTCAAACCAGAATCCACAAGATATTGTAGAGCTGCTCTTGATTTGGAACATCTTGGATTATGATAAATCTTCATCTTTAAAATAACAATATTTCTAGCAATTTTACTACTTAAGTCAATCAATATTCAGCAAAAATTTTACAAAAACTTTTTAGATTTATGCCTAATAGTTATAGTGGCAATAAAAATCGAAGAGTAAGTACCAATTATTACGCCAGATAAAACACTAACGCTAAAACTTTTTAAGACTGGACCACCCATAATAACCAGAGCCAAAATAGCAATGATTGTAGTAAGAGCAGTCAAAATCGTTCTATTTAAGGTTTCATTAATACTTTTGTTAATAATTTCAGCTTGCGCTAAACTTCTATATTTCCTACTATTCTCTCTAATTCTATCATAAATAACCACAGAATCATTAATAGAATAACCTATTATCGTTAAAATAGCCGCAATAGAAGTTAAATTAAATTCTAACTTAAAAAAAACAAAAACACCTAAAACCAAAATTACATCATGTACTAAAGCAAGCAATGCTCCAAAGCCAAAACGACAACTAAATCTTAACCAAATATATAACATAATTGCTACAAGCGAGATAAATAAAGCATAAATACTCGATTTAATTAATTCTTTACCAATAGTTGGTCCAACAAATTCAACCCTTCTTAAATCTATTTTCTCTGCTATATTCTCTTTAAGATAATCTTTAATTAAAGCTATTTTCTTTAACTGCTCCTTTTCATTTTGTTTATCAATCCCAACCCTAATCATAATATCTTGTTTACTACCCAAATCTTGCAAAGAAACATCTCCTAAATTTAGATTGATTATGCCCTTTCTCAACTCTTCTAAATTTAAAACAGATTCTGACCTAACTTCAATTAAAATTCCACCAGCAAAATCTATACCCTTGTTAAAACCCTTGGTAAAGATTGCCAAAATTGCTGCAATAATTAATAAAGCAGAAATAGAAATAAACATCTTATTATAAGCAACAAAATTAATATTATATTGCTTGTTTAGTAATATTCTTAACATTTGATTTTAAAAAATAAATTGCCAAATTATATATAAAAAATATAAAAATAAGAAAATAACACCATTAAAAAAAGTAATAGCTTTCTTCTTTCTAATATAATTAGATAATAATAAGGTTGCAAATAATAAGACCCAAATATCAAAAATTGCCAAACTAACTCCTATAGAAATCGGGGATATTAACGAACTAATACCTAAAACTCCTAAAATATTAAAGATATTACTGCCTATTACATTACCAATAGCTAAATCAGAATGTTTTCTAAAAGCAGCTATTATAGATGTGGCAAGCTCAGGAGCCGAACCTCCAATAGCAACAATAGTAACCGCTATCGCCGCTTCACTTATACCTAAATTTAAGGCTAAATTACTTGCACCTTTGACCAGAAAATGACCTCCTAAACTTAACATCAACACCCCAGTAATAACCAATATCAAAGCTAATTTGTTAGTTAAGTTTAAGAAAAAAAACTGCTCCTCAATCTCATTAACCTGTTCAGCCATAATATCTTTGCCCTGATTAGACTGGTGACGTTTATATGTAGAAATTGTATAAACTATTAAAATTAATATAAAAATAATACCTTTTATAAAATTAAGCTCACCAGTTAAAATAAAAGCAAATAATATAAAACTAGTAACTATCATATAGTTTAGGTCAAAGCCTATTAACTTCTTTTCTACAATAATAGGATTTAATAATGCAACCAGACCTAATACCAAAAATATATTAGCTATATTACTGCCTATAACATTACCTAATGCTATGTCATTTAAGTTTTTTAAGCTTGCTTGAAGCGTAATTAATAATTCTGGACTAGAAGTACCATATGCTACCACCGTAATACCTGTAATTAAGCGGGGTATATTAAATTTTTGCGCTAATTTAACAGCACCTCTTACCAAAGATTCTCCACCTAAAAATAATAAGATTAGTCCGGTTAATATTTGCAGTAAAAGAATCATAATAACATCTTAGTTAATAACTAATTAATAAATTAAATTTACTAACCAAAATTACAAATGTCTTTCAGCTAATAATTTTTTTGTCTCCGCTATTGCCTTAGCAGGGTTTAAACCTTTAGGACAAGTTCTAGTACAATTCATGATAGTGTGACAACGATATAGCTTAAATGAATCATCTAAAGCATCTAACCTTTCACCCGTTGCCTCGTCTCTACTATCAACAATAAAGCGATATGCTTGTAATAATATTGCAGGACCTAAATATTTATCACCATTCCACCAATAGCTAGGGCAAGCTGTAGAACAACATGCACATAATACACATTCATAAAAACCATCAAGTTTTTCTCTATCAGCTGGTGTTTGCAATCTTTCACTATTAGAAGGGGCAGAACTAGCTTGCAACCATGGCTTAATCGAAGTTAACTGAGCATAAAAATTGGTTAAATCAGGTACTAAATCCTTTACAACCTCCATATGAGGTAAAGGATAAATTTTTACATCACCTTTAATTTCACTAATTGGCTTTAAACAAGCTAAAGTATTAGTACCATCTATATTCATAGAACAAGAACCACAAATACCCTCACGGCAAGATCTTCTGAAAGTTAAGCCAGTATCTATTTCATTTTTAATTTTTATAATTGCATCCAACACCATAGGACCACAATCATCTAAATCTAACTCATAACTATCAATGCGAGGATTCTCATTACTATCTGGATTATAACGATATATTTTGAAAAGTTTTTTATTTGTAGCATTTTTGTTGCTACACGGAAAAAACTTACCATTTGGATTAATCTTGGAATTTTTCGGTAGTGAAAATTCTGCCATAATTTAGTTACTTATTAATTAATATACTCTTTTTTTCGGAGGTATCTCTTTCATTTCATCTGTTAAAGGTTTACCTATTACTTCTTTATATTTTATATCTACATTGCCTTGCTCATCTATCCAAGCAATAGTATGTTTCAACCAGTTTTTATCATCTCGTTCAGGATAATCATCTCGCGCCTGAGCACCTCTGCTTTCTTTACGGTTATATGCAGATTTAATAGTCATCATTGCCTGAGGCAACATATTTTCTAACTCTAAAGTCTCAACTAGCTCACTATTCCAAATTAAACTTTTATCTGCAATAACTAAATCTTTTAACTTACCATATAACTGAGATAATTTAGCGATACCAGAAGCCATAATTTCTTCAGTTCTAAATACTGCCGCATGTTTTTGCATTATATTCTGCATTTCAGATCTTAATTTAGCTGCATGAGTTTTGCCTTTTGCTGCCAAAATATTATCTAATCTGGCTAAAGCCTTTGTAACAAATTTAGGATCTAAATATTTATGATCCGCATTAGGAGTCAATAACTCTTTAGCCCTAATTGCAGCTGCTCTACCAAATACTACCAAATCTAATAATGAGTTAGAACCTAATCTATTAGCACCATGTACCGAAACACAACCAGCTTCACCAACCGCCATTAAACCAGGTACTATTTTTTCTTTACCCTTAGCATCTAAGGTTAATACCTCAGTTTTATAGTTAGTTGGTATACCACCCATATTATAGTGAACAGTAGGCAAAACCGGAATTGGATCTTTAGTAACATCAACTCCAGCAAAAATTTTTGCAGTCTCTGAAATACCCGGTAATCTTGTTTCTAAAATTTTAGGATCTAAATGATTTAAATGTAAATAAATATGGTCTTTATTGGGACCAACTCCTCTTCCCTCATTAATTTCTATGGTCATAGATCTACTAACCACATCTCTTGAAGCTAAATCTTTAGCATGGGGTGCATAGCGCTCCATAAATCTTTCCCCTTCTGAATTAACTAAATAACCTCCTTCGCCTCTTACACCCTCAGTAATCAAACATCCAGCTCCATAAACACCAGTTGGATGAAATTGTA
>CAXPEK010000114.1:0-2001 GCA_964216065.1 Candidatus Actinomarina sp. | reverse complement strand
TGACTATTTGTAATGCAAACTATATAAAGGGTCAATTATAAAACTAAAATAGTATAATACCAATTCCCCTCTATAAACCTACTTTTATTCTGCAATTTTAACTCCATAAATTCCAAGCTAAAATTTTAAATTAGCTAAGGCTAGTCCTGCAATGTTAGCTTAAAATTTTTGAAGCTAATATTAGTGACTAAAAATAGTTTTATAGATGGGATTTGGTATAATTATCTCGTCAATTTAAACTATTTAAACTTTGAGCAAAAAATACTCCAAATTTAATAATTAATTTTCAATGTTATACCAAGTTAAAATTGGCTTTCTAGCAGCTTGAGTTTCATCTAACCTCCTTCTTGGTGTAGAAATTGGAAATGATTTTATTTCTTCAATGTCGCCATTTTTAACTTTTTTTGCTATATAAATCATAGTTTCAATAAATTTATCAATAGTCTCTTTAGTCTCAGTTTCTGTTGGCTCTATTAACATTGCCCCAGATACTGTTAGCGGAAAATACATAGTCATAGGATGAAAGCCATATTCTACTAGTGACTTAGCAATATCTATTGTCGAAATATCATATTTTTTTTGTTTTTTATCGGTAAATAAACACTCATGCATACAAAACCCACTATAGGCAAGATGGTAGTATGGCTCTAAAGATTTCTGAATATAATTCGCACTTAATACAGCATCTTTAGCTACTTGGCTTAAACCATTTTTACCATTTGATAGCATATATGACAAAGCCCTAACCATTAAAGTAAACTGACCGTAGAAATTCTTTAATTGCCCTAAACTATCTTTACTATCACTAACTAATTCATATTTGTTATTTCTAAAATCAGCAAAAGGAACAGGTAAAAATTGCTGCAACTCTCTACAAACTGCAATAGGTCCACAACCAGGTCCACCTCCTCCATGTGGAGTAGAAAAAGTTTTATGCAAATTAAAATGCATTACATCAATTCCTAAATCTGCTGGCTTAATATTACCTACTATTGCATTAAAATTAGCTCCGTCACAGTAAAAATAAGCACCTACAGAATGTATTAAATCAGCTATTTCAATGATATCTTTTTCAAATTTTCCACAAGTATTAGGGTTAGTTAACATAATTGCTGCAATCTCTTGACCATAGTTAGCTATTATTTTCTTTATTTCTGGCAAATCGCAATATCCTGCACTGGTAGTTTGCACCATAATTATTTCATAACCACATGAAGCAGCAGTAGCTGGGTTGGTGCCATGAGCGGAATCTGGTATAATAATATATTTTCTTGCTTTGCCCTCTTTAAATAAATGAGCCTGCTTAATAGTTCTTATTCCTGCATATTCTCCATGAGCACCCGCAGCTGGATTTAAGGATATTGCCGCAAGACCACTAAGCTCTTTTAACCAATTTTGCAATTCATACATTAGCTCTAAGGCTCCCTGAATTGTAGATTCATCCTGCAAAGGATGAATATTACTAAAACCAGGTAATCTAGCTACTAACTCATTAACCCTAGGATTATACTTCATTGTGCAAGAACCTAAAGGATAAAATCCTGTATCTATAGAATAATTTTTTTGAGATAATCTGGTAAAATGCCTAATGACTTCTGGTTCACTATGGGTAGGAATATCTAACTCTTCTCGTTCAGGTAAGCCAGTATTTATAGAAAGATCTGATACTTCTTCAACATCTACACCAGATATATACTTACATAACCTTCTTTTATTTAATAACTCAACATTAAAATTTAAACCCCTACCTTCAAACTTCATCTCGCTAACATATTTAGGCATTTCCTTAAAAACTAAATTTTTCATAATATCTCTTTAACTGTTTCACAATAATAATTAATATCATCCTGTGAATTCATTTCTGTAACTGCTAATAAAACCCTATTTTCCGCTATTTTTACTCCCGCCATAATATTTTTAGCAAGCATCTTCTTTAAAAAAATGTCAGCTGCTATAGGCAACTCAATTACAAACTCATTAAAAAAATATTTATTTATAACT
>CAXPEK010000113.1:0-2142 GCA_964216065.1 Candidatus Actinomarina sp. | reverse complement strand
TACAAAAGATGTCGTGATGAATATTTGCAATTCAAAGGTAACAAGTGATTAGTTATAAACTGAAAATAGTATTATATCTAAACTTTTTTATTAAAAATTTGGCAACAAATTTCCATTGATATTAGCCTTATTTTAAAATATGACTATAAAATTAAACTATCTTTTGCTTTTATAATTTAAAAAATTAAATCTTATTCTATCTAGAAAGGAAACCTAAATCTTATGGTGTGCCCGGAAGGATTCGAACCTTCGACCCACAGCTTAGAATGCTGTTGCTCTATACAGCTGAGCTACGGGCACACATGCTAAGCTTGATACAGTAGAATCTTGGTTATTTCAAGTTTTTTTATGAAGATTCTATCAATTTTAATTTGTAAAGCTAATTTTGTACAATTAGTTTTAATTCGTAAATTTTAGATTTTAGTAATAGTTTTTATCTAGGCCAATTAGCACAATTTTAATAAGAAATTTCTAAATTAAAAATCATGGCATAAAATTAAATTTATAAACAAATATATTACTACTAAGATTATTAGCTATATAAAAATATAGCTCTTTACTCTTCTGATTAAAGAACAAAACTTAATAAAAATAAGCAAGTTTTTTCTTTGTTTATATACTAGCTTATTTAAAAAAAAACTTGATTTTCTTCAAACAATTTATATAACTATAGCAATTAAAGCCGAAATAGCTCAGTTGGTAGAGCATCTCACTTGTAATGAGGCGGTCGGGAGTTCGAGTCTCTCTTTCGGCACCACCTTAACTTAGCTATTTAATCAAGGTTAATATTTTGTTATGCAAAATCTTATTACTGCATGCCAAGATATTTCCTTTACTTGATTCATTTATTTCATTTCCTTGCCAATCCGTAATAATAGCTCCCGAAGATTTTAAAATTGGTACTAAAGCAAGAAAGTCATGTGGTTTGAGAGCTTCTTCTATGATAATATCTATAAAACCAGAAGCAAGCATAGAATATTGATATGAATATGGACCAAAAAAAACTCCTCCATATTTTTGATATTTTGTTTTTGCTCTAATAATATTAAGAATATTATTACCATCTGCTGATAATAAATATGGTGAAGTAGTCGATAATACAGAATGGTGCAACTCTGTGTTTTTACTAGCATTTATTACCTGTCCATTACAGCATGATGAATATGCTTCTCCACCGTACCAACGTTCATTAGCTATAGGTTGACTAATAATACCAAAAATAGGATCATTATCATATAGTAATGCAATTAAATTGGTAAATACAGGCAAGCCACAAATAAATGAACTGGTGCCATCAATTGGATCAATATACCATTTATAAGGACTTATACCGGCAACATCTTCAAATTCTTCACCATATATTCCATGTTCAGGATATTTTTTTTCTATCTCAGATCGAAGCTTAGACTCTATTTCAGTGTCAGCAATAGTAACTGGTGAATGATCATTCTTTTGAAAATTCTCTAAATTTCTTTTTCGAAAATATTTTAAGCTTATTGCAGCTGCTATATCAGCTAATTTCTGTGCAAATAAAAAAAGCTCTGCTCTATATTCGCTATTATTTAATTTCTTGTTTGTAGTCATATAATAATTCCAATGCTTGTTTTGGGGTTAGATTATCTATATCTAATTCACTAATTTTTTTATAAAGCTTATTTTCCTTATTATCATTAGCTAAAATTTCGTTCTCGACTGTTTTATGTGGTAAAAATAAGGGTAAATCTGTAGTTATTTTAACATTATCATTAGTTTCGAAAGTGGATAATAAATTTTTTGCCCTACTAATTACAGATATTGGAAGACCTGCCAAGGCTGCAACTGCTATACCATATGATCTACCAAAATTACCTTTTTTAATTTTATGACTAAAAATTATTTGCTCTCCATCTTCAATAACATAACTATAATAGCTAGAGATTTTTTTTAGCGATTTGGTTAAATCTACTAATTCATGGTAATGAGTTGCAAATAATGTTCGCGCCGAAATTTTATTGTGAATATATTCTATAATAGCGTAAGCAAGAGATAAACCATCATAAGTAGCAGTTCCTCTGCCTATTTCATCTAATATAATAAAAGATTTCGAAGTTGCATTATTTAATATGGCAGCAGTTTCTAACATTTCCACCCTGAAGGTAGATT
>CAXPEK010000112.1:0-2306 GCA_964216065.1 Candidatus Actinomarina sp. | reverse complement strand
CCATGGTTGGCATTATTCAGCCTGCCTTAACACTAATTATGGGAGGTTTGCTGTTATGGATATCACTTTCTGTTTTTGGCCCTTTATATTCAAGTTTTAGTAATATTAGATAATGTATAGAATATTTCAAAAATTAATATTTAAAAAATTTGTTCTCCTAGTAGGAGATGAAGGAGCACAATTAACCTTGTTTGAAAGAAATATAGTAAAAAAATCCTTCAGTGTTAGCTCTTTAGAGGATAAAAACATTAGAGAATTTAGTAAATTATTAGCATTAAATTCATCCGTTCCAGTATATATATTAGTTGATACTAGTGAGCAAAGTTTTAAACTCTGTAACTTTCCCTCAACTAATCGTATGATACTAAAAAAGTTGCTTATTAAAAGGATAAGCAGGGACTATAAAAAACAAGATTTACATAATTACTATGATTTTAACTTTAAAGATAGCAAAGAAAAGAATGTTTCACATTTTGTAGTAGCTAATATTGCTAATATTTCACCATTAAAAGAATGGCTTGAATATAGTAACAATATTACTAATCCTATTGATGCAATATATTCCTTACCAATTGAATTGTCTGGTTTATTGGATGAAATGCATAATGAGCTAAAAGCACAAGGCACTTCATTAAAAAAATCAAGGTGGAAAATTCTAGTTATGCAAGCTACCAATGGTGGAATAAGAGTAATAGTAAATGAAGATTCTCGGTTAATTTTTAGTAGACTAATTAATTTTAATGCTAAAAACTATGAAGATAGCGAAGTAGAGACCTTAAAGAACCAAGTTTTAGGTACTATTGAATATTTACGTAGGATTGGTTTTAAGGACAAACATGGCATGAATGTTTTTATGTTGCTTAGTGATGATTTGTCAAACAAATTCAATACTAGTCTTATTAAAGGTTATAATTTTTATAACTTTCCACATGCGTCACTAAATAAAATTACTAATCTAAAAGCAAATCATACAAACGATTTAATTGCTATAGATGAGTTTTCATCAAGATATTTTATACAAAAGGGTAGATATTTTGGCTTTCTTACTCAGAATTTGGAAAAAATCTCATCAATGAATAATTTAAGTATAATACTTAATTTTATTTCTGTTGTAAGCTTTGTATTATTATGTTCAATCGTCGCATATAACATAAACTTAATTTCGGCTACTAAGAAATCAATTAGCTATTTAGAAGATAACAACGCCAAATTAAACCAAATATTAGAAAATACCAGAGCGGAAAAATTTGGCTTTGACATCGATGAAGATAAAGTAATAGATGTAGCAAGATTACATTCTATATTAGAACAAGATCAATCAAATGATCCTTTGTTAATTATAACAAAACTTGCTGTTATAAAGCCTAAAATTGTTTTAATAAAATCTTATGATTGGAGGTTAATTAAAAACAATCAGATTAGTATCAAGATAGACGCTATATTCATTAGTGAAGGTTTGTCATATGAGGATTTGTTTTCTAAATATGATATTTTTATTAGGGATATTAAAACAGAGCTTAATAACTATGAGATTCAGCATTCTGAGCTTCCTGATACTATAAATTTTTCAAGTAAATTAGATGATATTCCAATAACAATAAATATTACAGGGCCAATAAGATGATTACTGTACAAAAATTAAAAATTGTCGTTTTTATTAAGTCCTTTATCTCAATTATATGCATCTTAGGTATTATTTATTCTTATAATTACTTTACTGATACTACATTTGAATTGGTTAAACAAGAAAAGACAGCAAAATCTAATTCACTAAATATTGAAAAAAGCATTGATAATTTTAACAAAAAAACCGCAGATATAGCTGATGCGCTTAACATCTGGGATGAATTAACAAGTAATCAGGAATCGTTTCAAGGTCTAAAAATTAGTACTGCTAGAGATATTATTGAAAATTTAAATCAAAAATATAAATTTGCTTACATAGATATTAACATGTCAAAGCCTGAATTATTAAGTGACGAATATCAAGGAGATGATATTGGTGTGGAAGATAGTGTAATAAAAATAAAATTACGTGCATTATCTGATGTACATATTTATCATTTTATGTATGACTTGCAGGATTTGTTTCCAGGATATCTGATATTTAAATCATATTTAATTAATTCTGAAAGTAAATTAAATGCTCAATTTATCAGCCGTTTAAAGCTCGATGATAAGTCTTCATCAGTTAGTGCTAATATAGAATTAAATTGGAGAGAATTAAAAGAGTTATAAGATATGTTTAAATTTATTTTCATGGCTAGCTTATTCTTTTTTCCTATTGCTTTGAAAGTAAATGGGGA
>CAXPEK010000111.1:0-2997 GCA_964216065.1 Candidatus Actinomarina sp. | reverse complement strand
TAGTTTAAAAAGTTTTAAGCTAAAATTGCAGGACTGGCCTTAGCTAATTTAAAATTTTAGCTTGGAATTTATGGAGTTAAAATTGCAGAATAAAAGTAGTTTTATAGATGGAATTTGGTACTAGTTATTCTAACAGACTAATAGAATAATATAATCAACTTTGTAGCTTAATTTGCTATTAATTGCTGTTTATGCGGGTGCGCTGATGCTTTTATATGGTATAGGTTTCCCATTATTATCAAAAATAATTTCACCATTTTCATATTGGGCAGCAATAACATTGCCAAATTCAGAGCTAATTAACTTAACTGGTACTACTACTTTGTCGTTATATTTTTTTTGTATGGCAGCTTTTCTTGCGTTAGGATTATTTTTTGATACACCCATAATATTATCTATAAAATTAAGAAAAACAAATATAATTTGACTTACCAGAACTGTCAAGAAAACTTTGCTTACATTTTTAACAGTTATTTATAATTTCTCTTAGCTAATACCAACTCCCCTCTATAAACCTACTTTTATTCTTCAATTTTAACTCCATAAATTCCAAGCTAAAATTTTACATTAGCTAAGGCTAGTCCTGAAATTTTAGCTTAAAATTTCTGAAGCTAATATTATTGACTAAAAACAGCTTTATAAATGGGAATTGGTATAAGGCGATGAAAAATAATAATAAATTATAATCGTTACTCAGTTTAATTAATTGGCGAAGCGATTATTATTGTTATTATCCAAATATTATAACTATTATAATTAACCCTTAATTTAGCTCTTAATAAAATTAATATTATTTATATTAACATATTTTCTACTATTATTAGTTAGTAAAAAATTATTATTTTGCCTGTTAATTTTTAATGATATAAAGTTATAAAAATGTTAAATTCCATTCTGATTTTTAGTAATGTAAGTTTTTGAAATAATGTGATTTTATGAGTAAAACGAATAATTTTTATCTAGGTGCTGTTAATCCACCTATCTATCAAGCCTCAACTTTAGTTTTTGATAATATAGCAGAGCTAAGCAAAGCTAAAAAACTATATGCTAGAAGTGGTACTGCAACTAATGATATTTTAGCCGCTTCAGTAGCCAAATTAGAAAATGCCGCTAAAACTATTATCACAAGCTCGGGTCTTGCGGCTATCAGCTCTATTTTACTAGCTATTTTAAAACAAAATGACCATATGCTAATGGTTGAAGCAGCTTATGAGCCAACTAGAGAATTAACTACCGGAATTTTAAAGAATTTTGGCGTTAATACTGATTATTATCCTGCTAATGCTGGTAAAAAAGAAATAGAAAAATTAATAAAAGCTGAAACAAAAATTATTTTTCTTGAGTCTCCTTCTTCTTTAACATTTGAAATTCAAGATCTAGCTCAAATAGTAAAATTAGCACAACAAAATAATATTATTACAATTATAGATAATACTTGGTCAGCAGGAAGCTATCTTAAAGCTTTAGATTTAGGTATTGATATTTCGATACAATCATTGTCGAAATATATATCAGGTCATTCTGATTTATTGCTTGGTGCTATTAGTTTTAAAGAGTTGAAATTATATCAAAAAATCTGGCCTAGCTTGTATCAATTAGGCGATCATGCTAGCCCACAAGATTGTTATCTTGCGTTTAGAGGGGTTCAGACTCTAAAGGTAAGGCTTAAACAGCATGAAGAAAATGCATTAAAAATAGCAAAAAATTTAGCCAAAAATAAAAATATTAAAGCCATATTATATCCTCCTTTAAAGAGCTTTAAACAGCATAAATTATTCAAACAATATTTTACAGGAGCAAACGGCTTAATGAGTATTGTTTTTAAGGATGAAGTAAATGATGAGCAGATTAAACAATTTGTAGATAAACTTACTTGTTTTCAGCTCGGTTTCTCATGGGGAGGTTATGATAGCTTGGTCATGTATTATAAAGCAACTAAAGATAGAGCGACTATCGTCAGGCTATCCATAGGTTTAGAAGATGTAGAATTATTAATTGCAGATCTTAATCAAGCATTAAAACATCTATGTTAAATATTGCTTCTTGGAATATAAATTCAGTAAGATTAAGAATTAAACTTTTAGCCGATATTATCGCAGATAATAATTTTGATATTATTTGTCTACAAGAAACAAAAACTCAAGATGAGTTTTTTCCTGCAGAGGAAATTAGAAGATTAGGTTACCAATATCTTTATTATCGTGGTGAAAAATCTTATAATGGCGTTGCTATCTTGTCCAAAATACCATTTAAACATCAGTTTTATCTAGATTTTTGTCAAATAGGAGATAAAAGACATGTTGCGGTTCAGTTAGCAAATGATATTATTATCCATAATTTTTACATTCCAGCTGGTGGAGATGAGCCAGACGCTAAAATTAATCCTAAATTTGCTCATAAATTAAAATTTTTAGATGAAATGATCGCTTATTTTTTACAAGAAGAACCTAAGCAAAATATTATTATGGGAGATTTTAATATTGCGCCTAATGAACATGATGTATGGTCCCATAAACAGTTAAAAAATATCGTATCTCATACTGAAATAGAAATTAATAAGTTAAATATTTTAGCTAAAAATTCAGGCTGGGTAGATGCGCATCGCACCATAATTCCTTTAAATGAAAAATTATATAGCTGGTGGAGTTATCGAGCCAAAGATTGGTTAAAGTCAAATCGAGGTAGAAGATTAGATCATCTATGGTTTAGCCCTGATCTTATAGATAAATTAGATCATGCAGTTATTCATCAAAAATATCGTGGCTATGAGCAGCCCAGTGATCATACAGTAATTTCAGCAAGTTTTAATTTGTAAAAACGTTCATTTTATACTAGCTGTCATCTATAAAGCTAATCTTCTTCTGCAATTTTCTGGTAATAATACCAAATCCCCTCTATCAACCTATTTTTATTCTGCAATTTTAACTCCATAAATTCCAAGCTAAAATTTTGCATTAGCTAAGGCTAGTCCTGCAATATTAGCTTAAAATTTCTGAA
>CAXPEK010000110.1:0-3569 GCA_964216065.1 Candidatus Actinomarina sp. | reverse complement strand
GATTCTCCTAATGCAGAAAAAAAATTTAATGCGCTAGAAAAATATGCTATTGATTTTACTAAACTTGCTAAGGAGGGTAAAATAGATCCTGTTATTGGGCGTGATGAAGAGATTAGAAGAACTATTCAAGTTTTGTCGCGTAGAATTAAAAATAATCCAGTTTTAATAGGCGAGCCTGGTGTAGGAAAAACTGCAATTATAGAGGGTTTAGCTCAAAGAATCTCAGCAGGTGATGTGCCTGAAACATTAAAGAAACAACGCTTAATGTCTTTAGATTTGGGGGGCTTACTGGCGGGAGCTAAATATCGTGGTGAATTTGAAGAGCGTCTTAAAGCAGTAATTAATGAAGTTGAAAGATCAAGTAATGAGATTATTTTATTTATAGATGAATTACATAATTTAGTAGGGGCTGGTAAAGCAGATGGTGCAATGGATGCTTCTAACTTACTTAAACCAGCTTTAGCTCGGGGTAGTTTACATTGTGTGGGTGCAACTACTCTTGATGAATATAGCAAATATATTGAAAAAGACCAAGCTTTGGCTAGAAGATTTCAATCGGTATTTATAAATGAACCAACTATAAATGACACTATAACTATTTTACGTGGCATAAAAGAAAAATATGAATTACATCATGGTATCAAGATTTTAGATAGTGCTATTATAGCTGCAGCAAATTTTTCTGAACGTTATATTACAGACAGGTTTTTACCAGATAAAGCAATAGATTTAATAGATGAGGCAGCCAGTAAATTAAGAGTAGAAATAGATAGTAAGCCAGAAGAAATAGATGAGTTAGATCGTAAAATCATACAGTTAAAAATAGAATATGAGGCCTTAAAAAAAGAGGCAGATGAGGATGCAAAAAAACGTATTGAAGTTATAAATAAGCAGATTAAAGCTTATAATATAAAGCTTGAAGATTTAAATAGTCAGTGGCAGTCTGAAAAATTAAAAATAGATAAAGCTAAAGCTCTAAAAGAAAAATTAGATAAGGCTAAATATAATTTAGAAGTAGCGCAACGTGAGGGAGATTTATCCAAAGCTGGAGAATTAGCTTACGGAATTATACCAAAATTAAAGAAAGATATTGCTGAATATGATAAAGAGCAAGGTTATATTTTGGTAAAGGAGGCAATTAATGAAAGTGATATAGCTGCTATTATTGCTAGGCATACAGGAATTCCAGTGGAAAAAATGATTACTAGTGAGCGCCAAAAATTACTGGAGATAGAGCAAGAATTAGCTAAAAGAGTAGTAGGACAAAATAGTGCATTAAAGGCAATTTCAGATGCAATTAGAAGGGCAAAAGCAGGTTTAAAAGATAAGAATAAACCATTAGGAAGTTTTTTATTTTTAGGTCCTACTGGTGTTGGTAAAACTGAATTAACGAAAGCTTTGGCTGAATATATTTTTGATGATGATCATGCTTTAGTAAGTCTTGACATGTCTGAATATATGGAAAGACATTCTATTTCTCGTTTAATAGGATCTCCTCCTGGTTATGTGGGTTATGATCAAGGTGGTGCTTTAACTGAGATAGTTAGAAGGAGGCCATATCAAATTATTTTATTTGATGAAATTGAAAAAGCTCATACTGATATATTTAATATTTTACTACAATTATTAGATGAGGGTAGATTAACTGATGGTCAGGGTAGAGTAGTTGATTTTAGTAATACTATAGTAATTTTGACTTCTAATATAGGAGCAAGATTATTAAGTGAATTAGCTCCGGAAAAGGAAACAAATGAGGTGTATGATGAAGTTATGAAAGAAGTAAAACGGCTATTTAGACCAGAATTAATCAATCGTCTTGATGAAATAATTTTATTTCATAAATTACATTTTCAGCATATGGAAAAAATTATTGAGATTCAAATTAATCATTTGCAAGCTCAGCTGTCTCAACAAAAAATAAAGATTAGGCTAACTAAAGAAGCAATAGATTACTTAGCAACTAAAGGTTATGATCAAAAATTTGGTGCAAGACCACTAAAAAGAGTGATTCAACAAGAGCTTAAAAATGAGCTGGCTAATTTACTTTTAGCAGAGAAAATAGCTGAGAATAGTAGTTTAAAAGTTGATGTTGCAAATAATAAATTAAAAATTATTTACTAAAATTACTAGATATATTATGTTAGTCTCTTATTTTTGCAGTGGTCTTAATTTGCTAGATGTTAAGATAATATTTTTTTATTTATAAGCGTTATTTGCTCAAAATAAGTTAAGTCACTCATATAGATAAAATGGTATAATATGTGGAGTTTCTGTTATATTTTATGAGAAAAAACAAATTATTAATATTACCATTACTTATTTTAATTATTTTTGGTTTTATGCAAGCAAAAAAACACATGGAAGTTAAGCAGAAAGCTGAATCAGCTTTAAATTTTGAAATTATAGAGTTAAATAAGAAAGATTCTATGATCTATTCTTACGATGATTCTACCTCGCTGATATCAATAAATATCGCATTTAAGCATGCAGGCTATGCGCTAGATGAAAATAAAAAGCTAGGGCTTAGTTACATTATGTTATATTTATATAAGAATTCTTTCATAGTAGAAGAGCCAATAGAACTACAAAATATAATAGAAGAGAATGGTTTTAAAATAGAGTTTAGTTCAGATCATGAAAATTTTTATATATCTCTAAAATCGTTTGCACAATATAAAGAAAAATTACTTGAAACTCTAGAGTTATTTCTAAATACTAAACATATAAGTAAAAAACACTTAAATCAGGCTAAAGAGAGTATATTGCAATATTATGAAATTAATAAGGGTAATGCAAATTTTATAATAAATCAGAGATATGAGCAAATATTATTTGAAGGTACAGATTTTGCAAAAAACCCTTATGGAAATATTCATACTATGCGTAACATAGAGATTAATGATATTTATAATTTTACGGGTAATAGATTTACTGCTGATAATTTTAATTTGGTGATTTCAGGAAATATTACTAAGCAAGATGCAATAGATGTTTATTATAAAATATCAAAGAATTTAGCTAAAAAAAATAATTTAACTTATATTAAATATAATAATCAATATAGATCTCACCAAGAAAATATAGATATAGATAAAGAGCAAATAGTAATTAAAGCTTATATTCCAACTATTGCTAAGAATCATAATAATTACTACAAATATTATATTGCTAATTATGTTATAGGTGGTTCAGGTTTAAATTCTATATTATCACAAATTTTAAGAGAAGAGCATGGTTTAACTTATTCTGTGCATTCATATTTTGAAAATTATAATGATTTTTCAGTATGGGTTATTGAGCTTAGTACTAATAAGGAAAATTATCAAAAAGCTCTTAAATTGCTAAATGATACATTAGAAAATTTAGCTAAAAATGGTATTTCAGCAGAAGATCTACAAAGAGCTAAAAAATATTTAACTGGAAGTTTCGCAATTTATTTTAATACTAATGAGAGAATTTCTGCGTTTTTACTTGATATGAAATTAAAAAATATTGCTCCATCAATTATTAGAACTAGAAATAATTTATTAAATTCTTTCGAATTAGGAGAGATTAATCAAATTATAAAG
>CAXPEK010000109.1:0-7231 GCA_964216065.1 Candidatus Actinomarina sp. | reverse complement strand
TTAGCAAAATCAAAGAAAATAAAAGCGTGGTAATAAAATTTGATAAATCTAATAAGTAATTCTTGTTATTTTACGCAACAGCTTAAGTCAAAATATTGTTAAAATTAAAAATTAGCTAACCGCTTTTAACCAAATCAAGTTAAAAATAAGCTATTCCATATTGGTATAACAGTTTTTCACAGTGAGTAAAAATTATACAGTACCATCTCCTCTTGCAATTTACTAAATAATAAATTTTTTTTATTTTTCATCACATATTTTGGAAAAACAAGCTAACGTTAAACCAATTTTGCTACATATAATAATAATTTTTTCTCAAGTGTTTCAACCGAAAAATCATTCTTTAAACTCTTGCTTGCATTGCTTATTATCTTACGCTTATATTTATCATCAAGCTTATGATAGGCTAACATTGCTTCTTTTAAATTAATAAATGATGCTGGTGCGTCATATAAAAATCCATTATATTCATGCTTTATAATTTCTTTTAAACCGCCTCTATTAGAGCCAATTACAATTGTATTATAATTATAAGCCTCTAATATAACCAAACCAAATGGCTCTTCAAGCGCAGGATGAACCAATACATCTATCTGCTTAAAAAAATTCTTAATATTTTGCTGATGACCTAGAAAAACTACCTTTCGTTCTAAATTATGCTTTAATACATAATTTTTTAAACAAGCCTCTTCAGGTCCTTCACCTGCAATTACTAATTTACTGTTTTTTACCTCCTTAGAAAATAAAGCAAAAGCCTTAATGGCAGTGATAATGTTTTTTTCTACTGATAACCTCGACAATATACCAAATGTTAAAGCTTTATTTTTATCATTAATTTGAGTTTTATTAGTTATTTTAACTAGCGAAATTCCATTATAAATAACTTTAATCTTCTCCTGATTTATATCTGGATATTTTTTTATAATCTTAGCTTTTAAATGCTGTGCTACAGTTATGATATAATTAAAATTAACTAATCTTTTAGGGTTGCCACCATGACTAACTGCAACAGTTTTAAATGAAGCTTTTCTTACCAAGAATTTATATAAATTTAATAATGCAAAACATCTACCATTATGCGCAAATATTAATTTAGGCTGATATTTTTTGACCAATAACACAAATTTCATCACAGCAAAAAAATCAAAATGCCCCTTAATATTTAAAATCTCATATTTTATATTTTGCTGCTTTAACTCATTAATATGCACAAAATTTTTAGATACCAAACATATCACCTCATAATCTTTTGCTAAAATCTTACTATAAGCCAAATACATATTTTCAAGCCCACCATTAATATTACTTTGTACAAGATTAAAGATGACCTGCCTGTTTTTCATAGTAATTTTTAGCTTCTAAAATTTCTAGGCAACCGAACTATTATAATGCTGTTCTATATTAAGATCAGCAAATAAATCTGTTTTTTCCCACGCAAAAGACCCAGTTTTTTCATCATAAACCCTGCCAAAATGGCCATAACTAGCTGTCGCAAGATAGATAGCTTGGTTTAAATTTAGCTTTTCTCTAATCGCTTTTGGTGTTAACTCAATAGTATCTTTTATTAATTCTACAATTTTTTGATCTGAAATTCTTCCTGTGCCATAACTATCAACATAAATTGAAACTGGCTCAGCAACCCCAATAGCATAAGATAATTGAATTAAACATTTATCAGCTAATTTACTTGCTACGATATTTTTAGCCAAATATCTCGCAATATAAGCTGCTGATCTATCAACTTTAGTCGGGTCTTTACCCGAAAAAGCACCCCCACCATGTGGTGCAGCACCGCCGTAAGTATCTACTATAATTTTTCTGCCAGTAAGCCCAACATCACTCTCAGGCCCCCCAATAACAAATTTACCAGTTGGATTAAATAAAAATTTTGTTTTACTTATAATTAAGTTTTCAGGAACAGCTTTGCAAATAATTGGCTTGATTTGCTTTACTATATCATCATATGTCAAAACTTCTTCATGCTGAATTGACACTAAAATAGTATCAATATGATTTATTTTACCATTATTATCATAAGCTAAAGTTACCTGACTTTTAGCATCTGGGCCAAAGCCAAAAATTATTTTTTTTGCTTTTGCCGTATAAATATTGGCTAAAATTTTATGTGCAAAACTCAAAGCAGCCGGCATATATTCAGCTGTTTCATTAGTAGCATAACCAAACATTATACCCTGGTCACCAGCTCCTTCACTTTTTCTATCACCAGCATCTACACCAATTGCTATATCTGCTGATTGTTCATTTAATAAAAACTCAATTCCAACATTCTGAGCAGAAAATTTACCTTGCACATAACCAATATCCGCTATTAATGACCTAATCTGCTGTTCTAACTCTGCATGACTTGGAGTAAAATTAGCTCTAATTTCACCGGCAACTACTACTTTATGAGGTGTAACTAAAGTTTCGGCAGCAACCCTTGCATTACTATCTCTAGCCAGGAAATAATCTAAAACTAAATCTGAAATTTGATCCGCTATTTTATCCGGATGCCCCCTAGATACTGATTCTGATGTAAATAATTGCATAATTTTATAAAAGCTTTACTTTAAAGGTTTATAAATTATATACAAGATTATAAAATCATACCAAAATAATCTTTTAATCCATATTTTATACAATAAAAATGCTTAATTTTAGTAAAGAAAAATTATTAGATAAGCTTTTTTCTGGTACATGTTTAATTTTACTTGCAACATTTTTACTCTCTTTCAGATCTATATTAGTAAAATTTGCTTATACAGAAAAAATTGCAATTATGGATCTATTTTATTTTCGTTTTTTATTTACTATACCTTTATTATTGATTTTTTCCTATAGTAAAAAAGGTAAAAAATTATTCAAACTAATCATGAATAAAGAGATCTTTGTTTCTTGCTTACTTGCTGGTTTTTTTGGCTATTATCTTGCAACCCTATTAGATTTTCATGCTCTAGCCTTAATAGATGCTAATATAAGCAGAATTATCTTATATAGCTTTCCTATTTATGTTTTAGCTATTAACCACATCATCAAAAAAACCCTCCCTACTGCAAAAGAAATAATAATATTTATAATTGTACAAATAGCCTTATTTTTTGTTTTAGGAGGATTTAATTTTCATTATAGTCAAATTAATAAATTAGGCGCTTTATTATCCTTATTTTCTGCTTTTAGCTATGCTCTCTATATTATAATTAACCAAGAAACTGGCAAAAAAATTGGCAGTATTTTATTCACTACCTATGCTGTGTGCTTTTCCTTTATTTTTATCAATATACATTATTTCTTGAGTTACGAACCGCTATCTACAACTGAATTTACTCTAAAATCCTGTGTTATTATTATAGTAATGGCCATATTTTGTACTTTTTTACCTTTATTACTAATTTCTGAAGCTATTAAAAAAATAGGTGCAGCTAAATTTGCATTAATTAACAGCTTAGGTCCTGTAATGACCATAATTCTTTGCTATATAACTTTAAACGAAACTTTAAATCTAAGCCAAATTCTAGGATCTGTAATAATTATCATTACATTATACCTTGCCGAAACAACATTAAAGAAAAGCTAGTTTTTGGCTAATATTTTTTCCACATGTGACATTATTATTGCACTATCTACATAAAACCATTGCCATAAAAACTCATTATTAGCACGTAATGATTCTCGTTCTAAATTTCTAATTTTTGCAATCCTTGCAAAATCTAGACTGCCAAATTTTTTAGGAAATATTTCTAACATTTAATGAAAGCGTCTAATTTTCTCAATCTTGGTTATTTTTGCCTCTCTAGAAAAACAATCTATACCTAATAAATTAGTTATTATGCCGCTGAATAAGCTAAGCTTTACTATAAAAATTCTTTTATGCAATAAAATGCAATGAATCATAATAGAAGGAATTAAATAAAGAAGCTTCAAGATAATCAAAAATATTTTGTCACTTTTTTCAACATATGAATAACTCCAACCCCGTTGATAATGTCTCTTAAAGAGTACTTTTATAGAAGGTTCTGAGGATTTACCTTCTACATGATAACATAATGAATTATTTGATATATAATTTTCAAAGCCATTCTTTAATGCTAGAGAAGATATCTGAGAATCTTCATGATATAAGAAAATATTCATATCGAAAAAACCTATGTCACGAAAAATATTCATATTCATGAACATAGCTCCTCCAGATATAAACTCTGCTTTTGTATAAGCTTTCTCTATTTTTTTATTCTTATTACCGTAATGAAGCAATGAAATATCCTTGACAAATATAGGATTTAATAAAGCGATATTCTGGTTTTGCTCTGCTATTTCTAACATTAAATCAATAGAATGTGGCATTATTATAGCATCTGGGTTAAGCAAAAATGCATATTTTGTCTTCACTCTCTCTAAAGCTAAATTATTGGCTCTACCAAAGCCAATATTATATTGTAACTTGATCAATTCAATATTACTAGATTTGAAATTCGCATCCAAAACATCTTCTATATTATCCTTACTACCATTATCAACAATAATAATTCTATAACCTTGCTTAATTATATTCTGCAAAGCATTGATTACAATATGAGAGCT
Source organism: Candidatus Actinomarina sp. (assembly GCA_964216065.1). Classification (GTDB taxonomy): domain Bacteria; phylum Pseudomonadota; class Alphaproteobacteria; order Rickettsiales; family JABIRX01; genus JABIRX01. The sequence goes on along the minus strand of CAXPEK010000109.1, from coordinate 2,653 downwards.
CTTATAGGTTACGATAATAATAGTAACTTGCTTATAATTATCATCTATTTCAATCGCAAAATCTTTTTTGATTTTGCTACTATCCAAAGCGCCATTTAAAGGTCTTGCTGCTTTAGTTTTAAATTCAACACTTGCAATTGGAATTAAAGTAAAATTATCTTTACTAATGATTTTTTTACTTAACTCATAATAAGAATAAGAATTCTTATTCGCCAAGTGATAAATAGCTGATTTAAACTTACCTCGCTCTTCAAGCTTTTCTAATATTTTAAATGTGTTAAAAGCAATATCATAGCTGTTTGTAGGATTAGTAATTTGATCATTAACTATTTTTAGCTCCTTGTTATTTTCTGCTAATTTTCTAATTTTAGCGACAAAATTATTTTCCTTATTAAGGTTAAAAACCGTGGCTACACGAAAAATCAAATAAGCGCATTTTGTTTTTTCTATTGCTTGCTCCCCTAATAATTTGGTTTGCCCATAATATGATAAGGGCTTTAGATTCTTACTATTAGTTTCTTTATAAGCTTTATCACCCTCACCATCAAAAACATAATTAGTAGAATAATGTATTAATCTAATCTTATTTTCTAAACAATATTCTGCTAATAATTTTACTGCTAGATGATTAATATTATTTGCTTTTTCTCGTTCCTCCTCAGCTTTATCTACTTCATTATATGCTGTAGCATTAATAATATAATCAGCTTTTGGTAAATTTTTTAATTTATGCTTTAATGATTTGAGATCTGCAAAGTTAAATTCTGTACTAGCATAATAATTAAAAGAAAATTTTTTTTGTCTTTCTAAAATTAACCTTAACTCTGTTGCTACTTGACCATTCTTACCAAAAATTATGATATGCTTCATTTTAAAATTTCCTTGGATTACCATTTTTAGTAAAAGCAGACTGACCAATTAAATAAGCGAAAGAGCCACTTATTATTGCTATTTCTTTATTATTTAATTTTTTAAAACTCATAATTCTAAAGATCAAAATTACTAAAAGATTAATGATGTTACGCAATGCTCGTAATTTCGCTATAAATCTATTATGTACACATTCTGTATAATAACATTTACTATAACCATATTTATGCCAATTTATTGCTTTAACTAATTTATTAGATTTTTGAGCAACTGACTTCCCACTGAAATGAATTTGTTGTGTGGCTTTTACAACTATAATTTCATAATTATTCTTTTTAACTCTTTTACAAAGCTCATTATCTTCACAATATAAAAAGAAGCCTGCATTAAATAAACCAATTTCTTTAAAAATAGCTGTTTTACCTAACATAAAACAACCACTTATAAATTTAGTGGTAAAATATAATTTATCTTCTTTAAGATAATTTTTAATAGCAATATTATCAGGATTAATATTACTAATTTCTAGATTATCATTAATGTCAGCACCAAAAGCTTCAGCTCCAGCCAGAGCTATATTATTTTCTGATTTTATTACCTTTATTAGCTTTAAAATTGAGCTTTCATCTAATATACAATCAGGATTTAATAAAGCAAAAAATTCTGTTTTTACCTGCTTAAACCCAAGATTATTTGCTCTAGCAAAGCCAATATTTTGTTTATTTTCAATTAGTAAAATATTAGGATATTTTGCTTTAATAATTTTTAGTGTTGCATCATTACTACCATTATCTACAATAATAATATTATATTTATCTGTGTTAATTTTACTTAAAGCAAAGTCAATAATTTTAGCACTATTATAAGTTATGATAATAAAAGTTAGCTCAGCCATTAGGCAAGAATATTCTTAATTAACTTTAAAATAGCTTGGCGAAAATTAATCTCTAGCTTAAAACCTAATTCCCGCTCAATTTTAGTTGAATTAATAGCATATCTAAGATCATGTCCTTTGCGATCTGTAACATAAGTGATTTGCTTTTTATAAGATAAACCATCCTTTCTTGGATAATATTCATCTAAAATTTCACAAATTATATTTACTACTTCATTATTATCTAACTCACAATTGCCACCAATACAGTAAGTTTCGCCAATTTTTCCCTTATTCAAAATAAGATCAACTGCTCTATTATGATCATCTACATGAATCCAATCCCTAACATTCTTACCATTACCATAAATAGGAATCTCCAAACCCTCAAGAGCCTTTCTAATAATGGTTGGTATTAATTTCTCTTCATGTTGTCTTTCTCCATAATTATTACTGCAGTTACTGATGGTAATCGGTAGATTATATGTTCTAAAGTAACTTCTAACCAAATGATCGCTTGCAGCCTTAGAAGAAGAATAAGGTGATGAAGGATTGTAAGCAGTTAATTCAGAAAATTTACTATCATCATGTAAAGGCAAATCACCAAAAACTTCATCTGTAGAAATATGATGAAAATGAAAATTAGCATTTTGCTTAAAATATTTCAAACTAGCAGCAAGCAACGAAAAAGTACCATTAATATTTGTTTCAATAAAAGCAGCAGGATTTGCTATTGAATTATCTACATGACTCTCTGCTGCAAAATGTATTAATTTGTCAATTTTATGACTAAATAATAATTCTTCCACTAATTGTTGTTCATTAATATCAGCAACTACCAGTTGATAGTCTCCTGTTATCCAACTTAAATTTTCTTTTTTGCCAGAGATCGGAAGAGCGTCGTGTAGG
>CAXPEK010000108.1:0-3997 GCA_964216065.1 Candidatus Actinomarina sp. | reverse complement strand
ATTATGTTTTATCATTGCAGGTACTATAGGTAGTACATATCAATTTTATATAGTATTTCTTGGGGCATATAATTCCACTATTTTAGGTATTATAAACTTTGCACAAATGTCATCTTACCGTTCTATTGCAATTTTCGCATATATTATTGGTGCAGTTATTGGTGGTTTTACTGCAGATCGTTTGGGCAAAGTGGTTACTCATATTATAGGGGTAATATCTTTGGTATTTATATTTAATTGCACTTATTTATATACTAAATTTTTAAAAATATCTTCAATGTCAGTTTCTTCAGTCGAAAAATTGATAATTTCTGATTTGCTTTTACTTAAGCTATTGATTAATGATTTATAGTTAAAATCTCCAGATTTATAAGTAATAAATATTTTATTATCTTCTTGTTTTACTGTGCCAAATTTTGCTAAATTAACTGATTCATTTGGGCTAATATTTTTATATTCTATAATTAAGGTTTTAACTCCAAAGATTTTTTTCAGATTTTCTTTCTTCTCATTAGTGATAATTTTACCATGATTAATGATAGCAATTTGATCACATAATTTTTCTGCTTCTTCTAAATAATGTGTGGTTAAAATAATAGTTTTGCCAGCTTGATTTAACTTGCTAATATATTGCCATAATTGGTCGCGTAATTCAACATCTACACCAGCAGTAGGCTCATCTAATATAATAATATCAGGGTCATGTACTAAAGCTTTAGCTACTAATAATCTTCGTCTCATGCCTCCAGATAAAGAGCGAGGAGTAGCAGCAATTTTGTCACTTAAGCCAAGAGCATTAATTAACTCGGTTGTTTTGCGTTGATTCTTATTAATACCATAATATCCTGCATAAATATCTAATGCTTCTTTGACTTTGAAAAATGGATCAATTACGAGTTCTTGTGGTACTATACCTAAAGATTTTTTGGCATGATTTTTGTTTTTATCATAATCATAACCATTAATAACTATGGTGCCGGAATCTTTTTTTACTAGATCGGCTATTATATTAATCAAAGTGCTTTTTACTGCTCCATTTGGTCCTAATAAACCAAAAAAACTGCCTTTTGGAATAGCCAAAGAAATATTTTTTAAAGCTTCAATATAACCAGATTTGGTTTTGTAACTTTTACTTAGGTTAGAAATTTCTATAGCGTTCTTTAGCAAAGCCATGTAAAATTATTTTTTGAGCTTAGCAAATAATGTGCTTAATTCACCAGCTTCGTGCATTTCTTTGAGAATGTCACAGCCACCAATAAATTCACCTTGAACATATAATTGTGGTATAGTAGGCCAATCTGTATAATCTTTGATTGCTTGTCTTAACTCACTATCTTGTAATACATCAACATCATGGAAAGAAATACCATATTGTTTTAAAATTTGCACTACAAAACCAGAGAAGCCACATTGTGGAAAAGTCTGATTACCTTTCATGAATAATACTACAGCATTTTCATTAATAATATTGGTTATTTTGGTATTTATATCTGTCATATTTAATTTAATTAGTTTCAGTTTTTAAGGTAACAGCATGTAATTTATATGCTAATAACTCTTTTAATGAGCCCATTACTAAATGATGTTGTTGTACTCTGCTTAAATTATTAAACTTACTAGATTTGATATATAAATCAAAACTGTAACCATCTCCTAATTGATCTTTAACAGTAATTTCGCTATCAGGAAAATTATTGCATAAAACAGTGTAAATTTCTTTTTCTGTAATTTGGCTCATAATTCAATTTAATCATTAGCTTGATAGTTTACAATTTAGATGCATATTATGCAAGTTTATAAAGCAAGAATAGAAAAATGAAATTTACTGATTATAATATTATCGTTTTAAAGCTGGGATCTGCACTGGTAGTAGATAGTAAGAATAATAATTTTAGAGTTAAGTGGTTACAGGATTTAGCCTGTGACATTGCAAAGTTGCGTAATTTAGGTATTAAAGTTTTAATAGTATGTTCAGGTGCTATAGCTTCTGCTTCGCGTAAGTTAGGTAAAAATAAGCAAGAATTAAGTCTAGATGAGTTGCAAGCTTATGCTGCTTATGGTCAGGCCTTACTGATAGGAGAAATGCAAAAAATTTTTGCTAAACAGCAGATTGAGCTTGCTCAAATTTTAATTACTAATGATGATTGTCAAAATAGGCGTAGATATCTCAATATGCGAGCTACAATCAGCAAGTTACTAGAGATGGATATAGTGCCAATTATTAATGAAAATGACACTATCTCTACAGAAGAAATTAAATTTGGTGATAATGATGTATTAGCCGCACGAGTAGTAGCATTATCTGAAGCAGATTTATTGATCTTATTATCAGATATAGAGGGTTTATATGATAGTAATCCTAAAGAAAATAAGGGAGCTAAGTTAATTAAAGAAATTAAACAAATTGACCATAAAATTTTAGCTTTAGCCTCCTCAAAAACTAATATATATGGTACTGGAGGTGTGAAAAGTAAGATTCAAGCTGCAAAAATTGCGAATGGCTTTGGTGCAGATATGATTATTACCAAAGGTGCTGGAAAAAATCCTCTTTTAGCCCTAGAGCAGCAAAAGTTATATAGTATTTTTAGCGCAAAAAATTTAAAGCTATCTAGCCGTAAAAAATGGCTGTCAGGTCTAAAAATTAAAGGGGAAGTAGTTGTGAATAAAGGAGCTGAAGAGACGCTTAGCAAAGGAGGTGCTAGCTTGCTACCAGTAGGGGTTAGTGAGGTGAAAGGAGAATTTTTCCGTGGTGATATGATCTTAATTATAAATAGTTCAGGTAATAAAATTGCGCAGGGTTTGAGTAGCTTAGATAGTGCAGAGATAGAAATATATAAGGGTAAAAACAGCAAAGAAATTAGTGAGCTAACTAATAATCTTACTCGCTTATATTTAGTTCACTATGATGACATGCTTTTAACTTAAGTAATGCTTGACTATGTGATTTAGACAGAGTAATAATTCGTAACAATAAAATTTATGATATTATGGCAGGAAAATCCAAAAAAAATATTTTAGTTAAGCTTGTTAGTACTTTAGGTACTGGTTTTTTCTATGTTAAAAAGAAGAACCCTAAGCAAATTACTGAAAAAATGGTTTTTAAAAAATACGACCCAGTGGCTAGAAAGCATGCTGATTTTAAAGAGCAAAAATTATCAAGTTAAACAATATGACTGCAGAAACTAAATCTAGGCCTTTATCTCCCCATTTAACTATTTATAAGCCTCAGATTAGCTCGCTATTGTCAATATCACATCGTCTGACAGGTTTTTTTCTTTATTTGGGGCTATTAATTGCAGCATGGAATATTATTTTTATTACTTTTGATGGTAGTAGTTTAGCGGGTCTTTTTGTTGCTAGTTCGGCTGCTTTTTTTAATTCTATTTTAGGTAAAATAGCTTTGTTTTTCTGGGTTTTTTCCTTTTATTATCATTTTGCCAATGGTATTAGACATTTATTATGGGATAGTGGCAGAGGTTTTTCTATAAATTCAGTGAAAATTACAGGTATTATTGTAGTTGTTGCGAGTATAGCACTTACTTTATTTACTTGGTTTAACGGTATGTCAACAATATTAGGTTAATTATGAAGACGGCACTTAAAAAAGTGAAAGCATTAGGTACAGCTCATAATGGTGTTCATCATTGGTGGGCTCAAAGAATTACTGCTATTGCTTTAATTCCTTTGGTTGTTTGGTTTACTAATAAGGTGATTTGTACGGCTCATTGTCATAAAAATATTACCATGATTTTTGAGCATGAGTTTAGTTTTGTTATTTTTGCCTTAATGTTATTTATATTATTATATCACTCTGCGCTTGGGGTTAAGGTTATTATTGAAGATTATGTCAATTGCAAATGTGCTAAAACTGGTGCGATTATAGGGGTTAATCTCTTGGCTTGGCTAACTGGTGCGTTATTATTTTTTGCATTAATTAAAAATTTAATATTATTAAATCAATGAGTTACAAAGTAGAAGAACATAAATATGATGTAGT
>CAXPEK010000107.1:0-3197 GCA_964216065.1 Candidatus Actinomarina sp. | reverse complement strand
TTCATAAATATTATCTTAATAATTAATGGTTAGTAAGACAAGAAATGTTTAAGCAACTTTTTTAACTGATGCTACCAGGCGGCTTACTTTTCTTGATGCGGTTTCTTTTTTAAGAATACCTTTAGATACTCCTCTCATAATAGTAGATTCTGCTTTTTTAAGGGCTGTAGCTGCTACATCTTTTTGCTTTGCTGAAATAGCATCCATAACTGCTCTAATCGCGGTTTTAATTTGCGATTTTCTTTTACGATTAATTTCAGTTCTTTTAGCGGTCTGTTTTATTCTCTTTTGTGCTGATTTATGGTTAGCCATAATGTAAAATAAATTATTGTTAAATTTTAATGGATTGATTATATATGGATATATGTTTAGGTCAAATAAAAAATGAATATAGCTATAATAGTAGCAGCTGGCAGCTCTTCCAGATTTAATTTTGGAACTCCTAAACAATATTGTTTATTGCATGATAAATTAGTTGTTGAGTATTCATTAGAGCTTTTTACAAAAAATAATTTCATTGATAAGGTTATTTTGGTAGTTGCTAAAACTCAGAATAATTACTGCGCCAGTTTTAAAGAAAAATATAAGTTAGATGCTATTATCGAAGGCGGAAAAACTAGGCAAGAATCGGTGAAAAATGCTTTAAACTATGCGCAAAAATATCAGCCTCAAAATGTTTTAATTCATGATGCAGCTCGCCCCTTTTTAAATGACGAAATTATAGCTAATGCTTTCAGATCTTTGTCAGATTATGCAGGAGCTGTACCGGTTTTAGCTCATAATGATTCGATTAGACGCATAGCTAAAGAAGAGAATATAGCTTTAAACAGAGATGAGTTATATAGTGTGCAAACTCCACAAATTTTTTCATTTGCAGTTTTGCACAAATGTCACAATTTAGCTAAAAAAAATAACTATAGTGATGATGCTTCTCTAGTTGAAGATTTTAATTATAAAATTAATGTTTTTAATGGTTGTAGAAATAATTTTAAAATTACATATTATGATGATTTAACTAGAGCAGAATATATGTTGCAGAAAAAATTTAATTACAAAATTGGTAATGGTTTCGATGTTCATAAATTTACAAATATTAGTAAAAACTCTTATATTTTTTTAGGAGGTATTAGAATAAAACATGATTATTCTTTAATTGCTCATTCTGATGGTGATGTCTTGCTACACTCATTAGTTGATGCAATGTTAGGTGCTGTAGCAGCTGGTGATATAGGAGATCATTTTCCACCATCTGATGCTAAATATAAAAATATGCCTTCAACTGAGTTTGTATTAAAAGCTATGGAGATTTTAGCTAAAAAAAATGCTCAAATCATAAATATAGATAGCACTATTATTTGTGAGCAGCCTAAATTAACTAACTATAAGCTTAAAATTGCAAAAAATTTGGCAAATATTTTAGGCATTGATATTACTAATATTAACATAAAAGCTACTACTACAGAAAAATTAGGTTTTCTTGGTCGTGGTGAAGCTATAGCAGCAACAACATCTATTATGGTAAAACAATATGAATAGTAAAAAACAACCTCTTAAAATTTCTAGTCCTATATTTTTAATAGCCACAGTTTTTGGTATTGGTAAAATACCATTTATGCCTGGCACTTTTGGAGCATTAATTGCAGCTTTAGAATTTACTATATATTTGAAGTTAGTAGGTTTAACTTTAATATTTCCTTACTTAATTCATATCTGCATATTTTTATTATTAGGTGTTGTTGCGGCGCATTATTATTGTAAAAATACAGATAATGAAGATCCAAGTGAAGTAGTTATAGATGAATATGTAGGACAATATATAGCTCAAATAATATGTTTTATTTTTTGCAGTTTTTATATAGAAAAATTAGCTACATCTTATTTGTTGATTATTATTAGTTTTTTATTTTTTAGATTATTCGATATCGGCAAAATAGGTATAGTTGGCTATTGTGATAAAAATATTAAAGGTGCTGTAGGTATCATATTAGATGATGTAGTGGCAGCAATTATTGCCAGTGCATTTGCAATAATTAGCTTAATTTTAATTAATTTATTTTTCTATGCTTAGACTTAAATATTATGCTTATTTACTCAGCCGTAAATTAAAGCGTAAAAAACTTACTATAGCCCTAGCAGAATCGTGTACAGGAGGAATGTTAGCAGCTAATTTAGCTGCTTTTAATGGTGACTCTAATTATTTTAATTCAGCATTAATAGTTTATAGCAATAAAGCTAAAATAGATCTTTTGCATATAGATAAAAATACACTCAAAAAATATGGCGCAGTTAGTGATATAATTGCACTAGAAATGAGTAAAAATCTTTATAAAATGCAAAAAACCAATATAACTATAGCAATTACAGGGATTGCTGGACCTAAATCAGATAATTCTAATAAAGCTGTAGGGCTTGTATATATAGCATTAACCACTAAAGATACTAATCTAGTAAAAGAATATCACTTTTCAGGCAAAAGAACTAAAGTTAGAAAGTTATCATCTTTAGCGGCAATTAAATTAATTGCCGAGCATATTTAATAATTTGTTGTTACTTATTATAAAGCAACTCAGCTCGGTTAATGAAAGAATTTAGCATCTTTTTATAAGCATAATTAAATAAGCCAGATAATATTAACTGCAGGGCAAAAGATTTTAACTCTAGATTTATATAAAATTCTAGCTTAGTTTTCTTACGATAGTCAGTTAAATTCCAGCTATTTATTAAATGTTTAAATGGACCTCTGACCATTTTTACTTTAATTACAATAGCATTTTTACTTTTGGTAGTCGTTATTTCAGAGATATAAGATTTTTTATATTGTTTATAATTTATAGCTAACTCAGCAAAAAAATGAGTGGGTGATTTTTTATTAATAATAGTACATTTGCTACACCAAGGTAAAAATTCAGGATATTTTTCCACATCTAAAATCAAATCAGATAATTCTTCTTTACTATATGAAAGAATAACACTCTCTTTATGTTCAGGCATTGAATCTTTTTTATTTTGAATTTATTTTGCTAATATAATTTAAATTTAGCAATATGGAATTAAAAATAAAAAATTTGGCTGATTATCATAATAGGATTAAATTAGCACAGGATAATCCAGATAATTATTGGGCAGCCTTAGCAGAAAATTTTTACTGGTTTAAGAAGTGGCAAAAAATATCTAATTGTAATTTTAGCAAAGGTAAA
>CAXPEK010000106.1:0-3227 GCA_964216065.1 Candidatus Actinomarina sp. | reverse complement strand
GGTAAATTTAGCCAAAAAAACCTACCAGAATATGCTTATAACCCTAATCAATATGAACCACCCTCAACTACTCATATTTCAATTTTAGATAAACAAGGTAATGCTGTGGCTCTAACCTCTTCTATTGAATATTCTTTTGGCTCTGCCCTAATGGTTTCCGGTTTCTTACTTAACAATCAACTTACAGATTTTTCCTTCCAAAGTGAAATAGATGGCAAATTAGTCGCCAACCGAATTGAGCCAGGTAAAAAACCACGCAGTTCAATGACCCCAACCTTAGTTTTTGATCAAAATAACCAGTTAATAATGGTTATAGGTTCACCAGGAGGAGCTAGAATAATTGCTTATGTAGCTAAAACTATTATTGCCGTGCTAGATTGGAATATGCATATTCATGAGGCTATAAATTCACCTAATTTTACTAAAATGAATAATATTTTAGAATTAGAAGAGAACTCATATTTTTCCGATTATAGAACTGATCTCGAAGAAAGAGGACATCAAGTAAAAATTAGAGATCTTACCAGCGGTATACATGCAATTTACATTGATAGAAAAAATGGCGAAATTATAGCAGGAATAGATAAAAGAAGAGATGGGGCCGCATCAGGGAAATAACCAATCCAATCAAATTTCCTGACAAAATAGTATAAGTTATGCAGATTTTTGACCTAATTTAGCTGTAAAATTATCCTGTAAAGCTCTTATACCAGGACTTTCTTTACCTTCTAACCACTCCAAAAACGCACCTCCTGCAGTAGATAAATAAGTAAAACTCTCTTGCAAATAACTATTAGTTAAAGCAGCAACCACATCTCCACCCCCAGCAACAGATAGCAAATCTTGCTGTTTAGTATGAAAAGCAATTGCCCTAGCAATAGTTTCAGTAGCAACATTAAAAGGTCTAAATTCAAAAGCACCTAATGGACCATTCCATACTATTGTTTTACATTCCTTTAAGTTATTAATAATGTCTATGGTACTATATGGCCCAAGATCTAAAATCATTTTATCATCTGGCACCTGATCAACCCTGACTACCTCACAATTACTTACCCGATCTAAGCCATCAGCAATTACCACATCTTGCGGTAATATAATCTGACAATTATGCTGCTTTGCATGCGCCAATATCGCCTTGGCTTTTTCTAATAAATCATCTTCACAAATAGATTTGCCAATATTGATATTTTGCGCCTTTAAAAAACTATTAGCCATCCCCCCACCAATTACTATAATATCCGCATCTTCTACTAAATTTTCTAGTAAATTTAATTTAGTGGAAATTTTAGAACCACCTATAATAGCCGCAAAAGGCCTTTGTGGTTTCATTAAATTAGCCTCTACATTAGATAATTCTTCCTGAAATAATAAACCTATGCCAGAAGGTAAAAATTTAGGTAACGCTGAAATAGAAGCATGAGCTCGGTGAGAACAAGAAAAAGTATCGTTAATATAAAGATCTCCCAATAAAGATAATTGCCGAGCAAACTCTTCTTCATTATTTTCCTCTCCTGGATAAAATCTTAAATTTTCTAATAATAAAACCTCACCAGCTCCTAAACTATCTACAGCTTTTGTGGCTATAGAACCTATAGCATCTACGCAAAATTTTGCTGATTTTTCTTCCGCTAAAAAATTATTTAAAACATCAACTATAGGTGCTAAAGACATTGAAGGATCATATTTACCATTAGGGCGACCAAAATGAGAAAGTAAAATAATCTTTGCCTCTTTAGCCTGTAAATATTCAATAGTTGGCATAACGCGCTCAATACGAGAACTATCTACAACCTTTCCATGCCTAACCGGAACATTTAAATCAACTCTAAGTAATACTCTTTTATCTTTAAGCTCAAAATCACTTAATAAATTAATATTTTCCATAAACTTAATTTAGAAAATTTTAGCAATATCTAACATTCTTACCGAAAAAGCCCACTCATTATCATACCACGCCGCAACTCTTACAAAATCATCTTGTAGAATTTTAGTCGCAGTAGCATCAAAATAAGAACTTTCCGTAGTTTGATTAAAATCTATCGAAACCAACTCCTCTTCAGTATAAGCTAAAACTCCACTCATATTGCTATTTGCTGCGTTTTTAACTAATAAATTTAAGTCCTTGGCAGTAATTGATTTTTTTGCTAAAAAACAAAAATCTATCATCGAAACATTCGCTGTTGGTACTCTAATTGCTGTACCATCTAATTTACCATTTAAAGCAGGTATAACCTTACCTATAGCTTTAGCTGCCCCTGTAGAAGTAGGAATCATCGAACTATATGCCGCCCTAGCCCTTCTTAAATCATTATGGCTAGCATCAGCAGCATTTTGGTCATTAGTAACTGCATGAATAGTAGTTACAAAACCCTTCAAAATCTCAATATTTTCATGCAAAATATGTGCCAATGGAGCTAAACAATTAGTAGTGCATGAACCAATAGAAATAATATCATCTTGAGCTGATAATAAATTATGATTAACCCCATATATAATCATTTTTATATCATCACCTTTAGCTGGCGCCGAAATCATAACTTTTTTTGCCCCTGCTCTTATATGACCCGAAGCAGAAGCCCGATCTTTAAACACTCCCGTACACTCCATAACAATATCTATGTTATGCTCCTTCCATGGTGCATTTTCTGGCTCCCTCTCTCTAAAAACTCTAACCTCCTTGCCATTAATAATTAAAGCATCTTTTGCTAAAGCTACACTACCAGGAAAACGGCCATGAATTGAATCATATTTTAGTAAATGATAATGAGTTTCTATTGGACCTCTACCATTAATTGCTACCAATTCAACCCCAGATATTAAGCCCATAGCCCAGGCCCTAGTAATACATCTTCCTATTCTGCCGAAACCATTAATTGCTATTCTTACACTCATTATTGCTATCCTTCTAACTGTTTAATATAAAATTTATGAGCTTCAGCAAAACCCTCCAACGATTTCTTAACTTCAGTAATACCCTTAATAATAATATTAAGATTTTTACCCTCACTCATTTGACTGACTAACTCTTGACGATCAGAATTCTTAAAAAATACATTTAAACCTGTATTCATATATGATGAAACTTCTTGGTTACGATCAATCTTAAAATCAACACCCCTAGTTAAATTTAAGTCATTATGGGCAACCGCCAAATAATATTTAGTAAAAACTATAGCACCTCTACCTTGCTCATTTTTAAAAGGAGTACCAATAAAACACTCATT
>CAXPEK010000105.1:0-3991 GCA_964216065.1 Candidatus Actinomarina sp. | reverse complement strand
AACAGATGAAATGGCAAGCTTTTTAAAAGCAGAAGGCTTTAATGTTTTAGCTTATCATGCAGGTATGGATGCTGCACAAAGAGCAGAAAACCAAAAACAATTTCAACTACAAGAAAATATTATTATGGTAGCTACTATTGCTTTTGGTATGGGCATTGATAAACCAGATGTAAGATTTGTGATACATATGAATGTACCTAAAAATATAGAAAGCTATTACCAAGAAACAGGACGAGCAGGAAGAGATGGGCTACCCTCCAATGCTGTGATGTTTTATGGCTTAAGTGATATAGCTATACAGAGGAACTTCATCGAAAATTCTGAAGCATCAGAACCGCAAAAAAGAATAGAAAGGCAAAAATTAAACTATTTATTAGCATTATGTGAGGCTACTAGATGCAGAAGACAGATTTTATTAGAATATTTTGGTGATAGCTGTAAGCCTTGTCAGAATTGTGATACATGTATCAATAAACCACAAACATTTGATGCAACTATTATAGCCCAACAAGCATTATCTTGTGTTTATCGCACTGGTCAAATATTTGGTATCAACTATTTAATCGATGTCTTAATAGGAGATAATAATCAAAGAATACAAAATTTTAATCATGACAAACTTAAACTATTTGCAATTGGTCAAGAATATTCCAAACAAGAATGGCAAAGTGTCTTTAGGCAATTAGTTGCACAAAATCTGTTAAAGGTTGATCTGGTAAATCATGGTGGGTTAAAAATTACCCAAGAAGGATTTGCATTTCTTAAGGAAAAAAGAACTTTAGAACTTGGTAAATATGTTAAAACTAAAACCAAAAAAGAACAGCTAAAAGTTAAGCTAAATTTAGACCATAAAGAAGATAATTTATTTAAAATTCTAAAAGAAAAAAGACTAGAAATTGCTAAAGCTAAAAACTTACCACCTTACATTATATTCCATGATAGAACTCTTGCAGAAATGTCTAAGTTAAAGCCAAATTCTCTAGAGCAAATGCTTAATATTAACGGAGTTGGACAAGCAAAAATAGAACGCTATGGTCAGCTATTTTTAGATGTTATTACTAGTAATTAACTAATAATAGCTAGAGACCATAAAATTATATTATACCAAATTCCAACTATAAAACTGTTTTTAGTCAATAACATTAGCTTCAGAAATTTTAAGCTAAAATTGCAGGACTAGCCTTAGCTAATGCAAAATTTTAGCTTGGAATTTATGGAGTTAAAATTGAAGAGTAAAAGTGGGTTTATAGAGGTAATTTGGTATTGGAGAGTTTAGTAGAAAAATTTTTTTACAAAGTTATTGGCATTATGGTTAAAAAATTATTATAAAATAATCAGCACTATATATACCCATAATTGTAAAAACACCTTAATTTTTACCTAAAAATATTTTGACTAAATATAAAGAGACACAAATATATCTTAAAAATGAAAATAGAACAGCAGATATTGCACAAATTGAGCCAATAGATTCTGGAGCTAGCTATAATATTACATTTAATAATGCAAATAAATATAGATATAGTAGCTCTAATGTTAGAATAGTAAAAATTGACCCAACTAAGCATCATTTATTTGCGCGCTTTGACTATTTAAAAGAACTTGCTTCATCTATTGTTATTAAAAATGAAGATAACCCAGAAACAGAAAATAATATATTAGCTAAACAATATGCTGATATAAATCCTGCCGATGAAAATACTATATTATATAAATTTTTACTTGGCACATTAGCAGATAATGCAAATGATAATAGTAAATTAGTGGGTGCTGAAAAAACCACAAATTTAATCTTTCCTTTTGGCTTTAATGCAAGCCAAAAAAGTGCGGTTGATCAAGCTTTGATTAGTAAAGTTAGTATTATTGAAGGTCCACCTGGTACTGGAAAAACTCAAACTATTCTCAATATCATTGCCAATGCCATTATTAATAATCAATCTGTAGCTATAGTTGCAAATAATAACGCAGCTATACAAAATATCAGTGATAAACTAAAAAAATATGAGATAGATTTTGTTGTTGCTTATCTTGGCAATTTAACTAATAAAAAAGCATTTATTGAAAAACAAACAACTTCTCTAACTAGTAAGATAAAATGCTGGACACTTACAAATCATGATCTCGTCCTGCAAGAAGTAGAGTTAGAACGTAAACGCACAATATTAGAAACTAAACTAAGCCAGAAAAATGAATTAGCTGTTTTAGAAGATAAACTATCTGCTCTTGAAACAGAAAAAAAATATTTTTTAGAATATTTTACTAATGCTAAAATTAATTTTGATAAAGAAAAATTCGCCAAAATAAATAATTCTAATTTTTCTTTAAAAATGTCTTTACTCTTAGAGGAGTATATCGCAATTTCTGAACAAAGAACTACATTTAAATTAATAAAATATATAGTTAGATATTTTAAATTTTTTAAAAAACAGCACTTATTATATAAATTACTAAAAATATATCCTAAAAATGACCTTGTAACCATATTACAGAAAAAATTTTATGAATTAGAGATATCAGAAGTTAAAAAAAATATTGCTTCTTTAAAAGAACAACTTGATTGCTTTAACTTTAATCAAAAAATGACAGAATATGCTGATCTTTCTATGCAGATTTTTAAGGCTAGATTGGCTAAGAAATATACTCACAAACTACGCAAAACTTATAATCTACAAAATATTACTAAAAATTATGAAGATTTTATCCAAGATTATCCTGTAATATTAAGCACAACTTATTCGCTACGCAATAGTCTGTCCAAAAAAATTAGATATGATTATGTCATTATTGATGAAGCTTCACAAGTTGATTTATGCTCAGGATCGCTTGCTCTATCACTAGCAAAAAAATTAGTTATAGTTGGAGATACCAAACAACTTCAACATGTTTCAGATAAAGCAACATCAACTATAAGTGATAATATTTTTAACCAATATGATCTGCCTGAACAATTTAGATATAAAAGCCATAGCCTGCTTGCTGCTGTAATAAAATCATTTCCCAATGCGCCAAAAACACTATTACGCGAACATTATCGTTGTCACCCACTAATTATTGGTTTTTGCAATAAAAAATTTTATAATGGCCAATTAATTACTTTAACTAAAGCCAAGACTAATCAAGAACCCTTAATTATTTATAAAACCAGAAAGGGCAACCACGCAAGAAATAAATTAAACCAAAGACAAATTGATGTAATTACTGAAGAAATAATTCCTCAACAAAAATTATCTGTTAGTGACGGTTCACTTGGTATAGTAACTCCATATAGAAATCAAGCTAATGCTCTGCAAAAAGTTTTCCAAGAATTTAGGGTCAAAGCTGATACAGCCGATAAATTTCAAGGACAAGAAAATAAAGTAGTTATTTTATCAACTGTTGATAACCAAATTTCTAAATTTACGGATAATCCAAACCGTCTAAATGTTGCAGTTTCTAGAGCAATTGATAAACTTATTCTAGTAATAAATGATACAAAATCATTAGCCAATACTAATATAGGAGATTTAGTGAAATATATAGAATATAATAATTTTACAGTTATTGAGAGTAAAGTTTATTCTGTATTTGACTATTTATATAAAGATTATACTCAGCTTAAAAGAAAGCTGCTTAAAAATTCTAAATTTATTTCAAAATATGATAGTGAAAATTTAATATATAAACTTATTACAGATATTTTAGTAGAGAAAAAAATCTATCATTTCGAAATTGTTCCTCATATTCCTATGCGATCAATTTTAAGAGATATAACTTTACTGACTAATGAAGAAAAACTTTATGCTCTTAATCCAGCTACTCACATAGATTTTCTTATCTATAGTAAAATAGACAAAGCTCCTCAGCTAGCTATTGAAGTTGATGGAGTAAGCTTTCATGCCAAAAATAGCAGGCAAGCAAAACGCGACATTCTAAAAAATAAGATCCTTAAGAAATACGACCTCAAATTATTAAGAATCAGCACAGATGGCAGCAACGAATATGACAAAATTGT
>CAXPEK010000104.1:0-5119 GCA_964216065.1 Candidatus Actinomarina sp. | reverse complement strand
ATAATTTTATAATTTACATCTAGATATTTTAGGCTAAAGATAAGACGAGATTGACCTATAATTGAATCTGTTTATGGAAATACAAAAACCTTATTTATTATTTACAGGAGATGCTGATGATAGAGTTAGTGCTAAGACAGCGATCGGCATTGCTGAATTTAGACCTGAATTTTGTGTAGGCTATCATAGTTTAGCTGGTGCTAAATTAACTATAGCTAACTTACCTAAATTAACTATTGAAGAAGCTAAAGCTAGGGGAGCAAAAACTTTTGTGCTTGGCTTAGCAAATAGTGGTGGTTATATTGCAGCAAGTTGGTTACCAGCTATTTTAACGGCAATTAGTCAGGGTTTTGATATTGCTAGTGGTCTGCATGAAAGGCTGGAGCATGTTGCCCCAATAAGAGAGGCTGCTGAGAAATATAAAGTAAAATTACATAATGTTAGATTTAATAATAATAAAATAAATACAGCAACTGGTTCTAAGCGTCAGGGTAAACTAATTTTAACTATTGGCACTGATTGTTCGGTAGGTAAAATGTATACGGCGTTAGCTGTAGAGAAAGCTTTAAATGAGTGTGGTAAAAAGGCGTATTTTGTTGCTACTGGCCAAACTGGAATTTTAATTAATTCATCAGGTATTGCTATTGATGCGGTTATTGCTGATTTTATTGCTGGTGCGGTTGAATATTTAACTCCAGATATTTCAGAGGATGAATATTATGTGATAGAGGGGCAGGGTTCTTTATATCATCCATCGTTTGCTGGAGTGAGTTTAGGTTTGTTACATGGCGCCGCTGCAGATTATTTAATTTTATGCCATGATCCTACTAGACAGCATATGCGACATTTGCCTGATTATAAATTGGCGAGTTTAAAAGAGACAATTCGGTTAAATGAACAATTAGGTTCTTTAACTAATCCTAAGGTTAAAACCATCGCTATTTCTTGCAATACGAGTAGTATGAATGAAGCTGATGCGCTAAGTTATTTAGCTAAAATAGAACAAGAATTAGCTTTGCCAGCAACTGATGCTTATAGATTTTCTGCCAAAAAATTAGTGAAATTTTTATGAAGAGAATTTTAAACGTTAGGCGGGAAGAATTTAGTTTAAAAGAGCCTTTTAAGATAGCACATGGTACTAAAATTATCAGTGAAGTGATATATGTGGAGTTAATCGAGGGTGATTACAAGGGTGTGGCTGAGTCGGTACCTTATGCTAGATATGGTGAGAGTTGTAACTCAGTAATTGAACAAATAGAAGGAGTCAGAACAGTTATTGAGCAGGGAATAACCAGGATTGAGCTACAAGATATTTTAGCCCATGGTGCAGCAAGGAATGCCCTTGATTGTGCCTTATGGGATCTAGCCGCTCAGCAGCAACAAAAGCCTTTATGGGAAATTGCTCAGCTTCCTAAGCCTCGGACTTTAAAGACAGCATATACTTTAGTCATTAATAAGCCTGATTTGATGGCTCGTCAGGCAGCTAATTTGGGCAAAAAATACCCAATATTAAAGTTAAAATTAGCTGGTGATAAATATGATGAACAGCGCATTATTAAGGTTAGGCAAGCTGCTAAACATGCTATGTTGATATTAGATGCAAATGAAGCAATAACAGCTGGAAATTTTGTCGCTTTATTAGATATATGTATAGCACAAAATGTTGCTATGGTTGAGCAGCCTTTTAAGGTTGGTCAAGATGATATTTTATTAAAAAATAACGCAAAAATCACTATATGTGCTGATGAATCTTGTCATATAGCTGCAGATTTAGAGGGGTTGCGGGGTAAATATAATATGATTAATATTAAATTAGATAAGGCTGGAGGTTTAACTGAGGCAATTAAATTATATCAGCAAGCTCGAGCTTTAGATTTTAAAATTATGGTAGGTTGTATGGTAGGTAGTTCATTATCTTTATTGCCTGCATATTATTTGGCATCAGCAGCAGATTTAGTTGATTTAGATTCAGCATTATTGCTAAAAAAAGACCGGGGCTTATTAAAATATGCTGGTAATGAATTATTTATATAATTTTAATAATGATGAGTGTGGTATAAATTTGCAGATACCGCTAATCTTTTTTAGCTCTCTAAAATAGTAGTCTAATTTTCTTTTGCAATTTTTACTTTTTTAATTTTTTACTTAAAACTAAGTGTGAAAAAACATCTTTATAGATAAAACTTGCTGTAAAAGATGAGATTAAGTTTCTCTATTTTTTTACTTTAAAAAATATTTACATGTATTTCGTAATGGTTATAATCGGGCGAATCAATAATTAAAATTTATTATATCAATGGCACAAAAAGAAATAATCGTACCTCAATTAGGAGAATCAGTTAGTGAAGCTACCATTGCCGCTTGGCATAAAAAAGCAGGTGAAGCAGTAGTTATAGATGAAGTTTTGGTTGAGTTAGAAACAGATAAAGTTACACTTGAAGTTAATGCTCCAGCTAGTGGTAAATTAGCAGAAATCAAAGTAGCAGAAGGTGAAACAGTAGAAGTTGGCCATTTGCTTGGTTTAATCGAAGAAGGTGCTGTAGCAGGCAATAGCCCAGCAGAAGCAGAACCAGAAAATTCTAATATAGTTCAAGCTGGTACAACTAATGAGGCTAATAATAACCAGCATTTATCACCAGCACCAAGAAAAATTGCTGCAGAGCATAATATTGATACTAGTAAAATATCAGGTTCTGGTAATGATGGCCGAGTTACTAAGGGTGATGTGTTAGAAGTGGTGAATAATCCTACTGCTGCGGTTGCTGCGAATACAAAACCAGTAGAAAAAGTAAGAATGTCTAAATTAAGACAAAAAATAGCAGAAAGGTTAAAAGAGTCTCAAAATACAGCTGCAATTTTAACAACTTTTAATGAAGTTGATATGACAGAAATTATAGCTCTTAGAAATGAGTATAAAGATAATTTTTTAGATAAGCATGGTGTTAAATTAGGCTTTATGGCCTTTTTTGTTAAAGCTTCGATAGAGGCGTTAAAGGCGGTGCCAGCTGTTAATGCTGAGATTGCTGGTACAGATATTATATATAAAAACTTTTATGATATTGGAGTTGCGGTTGGTACTCCACAAGGTTTAGTGGTTCCTGTATTGAGAAATGCGGATAAATTATCAATAGCGGGTATAGAGCAGGGCATTTTAGATTTAGCCATAAAGGCTCGAGATGGGAAATTAACTGTTGAAGATTTAACAGGTGGCACTTTTACTATCTCTAATGGTGGTGTCTATGGTTCTTTACTATCTACTCCTATTATTAACCCACCTCAATCAGGTATTTTAGGTATGCATAAAATGCAAGAGCGTCCAATGGTAGTTAAGGGTGAGATAAAAATTAGGCAAATGATGTATTTAGCTTTATCTTACGATCACAGAATTATTGATGGTAAAGAGGCTGTAACATTTTTGGTTAAAGTGAAGGAAGCTTTGGAAGATCCAAGACGGTTATTATTAGGATTGTAAGTTAAAAAGAGGAATAAATGAGCAAAGAATTTGATTTAGTGGTAATAGGTGGTGGCCCGGCAGGTTATGTTGCAGCTATCAGAGCAGCGCAATTAGGTATGAAAGTTGCTTGTGTAGAAAAACGCAAAACATTGGGTGGCACTTGTTTAAATGTGGGCTGTATTCCATCGAAAGCCTTGTTGGAATTTTCGCATCATTTTCAGGAAGCTAACAAACATTTTGCTGATTATGGCATAGAAATCTCTCAGCCTAAAGTAAATCTAAAAAAAATGATGGCGCAAAAAGATGAAGTAGTTAAGGGATTAACTAGTGGTATTAATATGCTATTTAAGAAAAACAAAGTAGAATATATTAATGCTGTGGGTACTATTTTAAGTGCTAATGAGGTTGCTTTACATTATAGTGAAGGCAAGGCTGATAAGATTTTGGCTAAAAATATTTTGATTGCGACTGGTTCTAAAGTAGCAGAAATAGAAAATATTAAAATTGATGAAGAGAGAATAGTTTCTTCTACTGGTGCTTTATCATTAACTTCAGTTCCCAAGAAGATGATTTTGATTGGTGGTGGTATTATTGGTTTAGAATTAGGTTCGGTCTGGTCAAGATTAGGGGCAGAAGTTGAAGTGATTGAATATATGGATGCAATTTGTCCATCGATGGATAAAGAGTTGGCTAAATCTTTTCAAAAAACTTTAGAAAAGCAAGGTTTAAAATTCAAATTAAAAACTAAAGTTACTAGTGCCAAAGTTAAGGGTAAGCAGGTAGAAGTTGTTATTGCGGATAGAGATAGTGCTAAAACAGAAACTTTAACAGCTGATGTAGTTTTAGTAGCTGTTGGTCGTAAGCCTAACACAGATAGTTTAGGTATAGCGGAAGTTGGTATTAAGACTGACCAAAGAGGTTGTATAGAAGTTAACGAGAAATTTGCCACTTCAATTTCGAATATCTATGCTATTGGTGATGTTATTACTGGCCCTATGCTCGCGCATAAGGCTGAGGAGGAGGGGGTAATTTGTGTTGAAATGTTAGCTGGGCAGGTTGGTCACATAGATTATAATTTGGTTCCTTCGGTAGTATATACATATCCTGAGGTTGCTTTTATTGGTAAAACAGAAGAGCAGTTGAAAGCAGAAAATATTTCTTATAATGTTGGTAAATTTACAATGATGGCAAATTCTAGAGCTAGGGCTACTATGTCTAGTGATGGTTTTGTTAAGCTACTTGCTTGTAAAAAAACTGATAAAATTTTAGGCTGTCACATTATTGCTAGAGAAGCTGGTAATTTAATTCATGAGGTAGCATTAGTAATGGAATTTGGTGGTAGTAGTGAAGATATTGCTAGAACTTGCCATGCACATCCTACTTTAAATGAAGCATTAAAAGAAGCTGCCTTAGCGGTAGATAAGCGTGCTATACATTGTTAAATAATTTAGCGGTTAACTATATGTTAATGGGGTTTAGGATTAGTTAATTAATTAGCTTTTATACTTAGCTAAATATAGCTGATTAATTTTATTTTAGTTAAAATATAAATTTGCAGAGTAATACCGATTTCCATTTATAAACCTATTTTTATTTTGCAATTTTAACCTCATAAATTCCAAGCTAAAATTTTGCATTAGCTAAGGCTAGTCCTGCAATTTTAGC
>CAXPEK010000103.1:0-2249 GCA_964216065.1 Candidatus Actinomarina sp. | reverse complement strand
AAAATTTACAATTAGAAGATGTTGATAAATTTGCTGATTTTATTATTTTATCAGGTGTAAATGCTAAACTATATACTTCTAATTTATTAGAGTTTATAAAAAAAGATAAAATGATATATAATTACATAGCAGAGATTTCGCGTATTAGCAACCAAAGGTGGAATGTAAAATTTTTTAATGATATGGTGGTTAAATTGCCTCAGCAAGACCCTAAATCTGCTTGGGATCTTTTTTTGGAGTTAAATAATCAGATGAGATTTTTTGATAATAAAATTAAATCTATTGATCTTAGGGTAAAAGATAGATTATTCTTAGAGCTAGATCTTAATAATCCTAAAAATATAAAAATAATTGAAGAAATTGGCTAAGGTAAATAACAAAAATTACATAAATGTTCTAGATATTGGTTTCAGCAAAATTGTATGTTTGGTAGCTGAGATTGATTGCCTTAATAACCCTAAAATAGTGGGAATTGGGCATCAAGTTTCGCGTGGTATAGGAGTAGATGGAGTGATTTCTGATATTAAAGCTTTGGAGGATTCTATAGTTTTCGCAGTTTCTGCAGCTGAAAAATCAGCTAATTCATCTATAGAAGAAGTATATGTAAATTTCAGTGGTAATAAATTAAAATCACAATTTGAGCGAATAGAATTAGATATTTCTGGTTCAGAGGTAAGTGATCGTGATATTAAGCGTATCAATGAGATAGCTTTTGAGAATTTTTCTGATTTTGGCTCTGAGATTATTCAGGCTGTACCAGTATCTTATGATATAGATGGAGTTACGGGTATAAGTAATCCATGTTTTATGTGCGGGCATAAATTAACTGCTAATTTAAATTTAGTAAAAATAGCAGGTAGTTCTTTGCAAAATTTATTAAATTGCTTGGCTAGATGTCATTTAAATGTGGCTGGTGTTATTCCATCTGCTTATGCTTCAGCGCTAGCTGCTTTGTCATATGAAGAGAGGCAAAATGGTGTTACTTTGTTTGATATAGGTGCTGGTAATATTTCGATTGCTATTTTTTGTGAAGGCAGAATGCATTATATTATTTCTTTTCCATTTGGTGGGGGGCTAATCACTAAGGATATTCAGCAGATTTTTTCTTTAAGTAAAAGTGATGCCGAAAGAGTAAAAGCTTTATATGGAGGGGTTTTTTTTGAATCAGATAAGGCTAATGATACTATAGATTTATTTGATATGATTACTACTGAAGAAAATAGTTCGGGAGGATATTATATTCAAAAACATAAGCTATGTGAAATTGTCCATGACCGCATGAAAGAAATTTTAACCTATATTTATCAATTCTTGTTAAATGACAAGGTGGCAAGTAATGCTTATAGTAAGGCAAGGGGTAATATTGTGCTTACTGGTGGTGGTGCAAATTTAATGGGTGTGGCAGAATTAACTAAGAATATTTTTAATGTTAGGGTAAAACTTGCTAGGCCGCGTAAGATAGAAAATATGCCAGATGAGCATCAAGCTACTCATTTTTCTACTATATATGGCTTAATTAATCATGGTCTTAGCAATCAAAATAATAATAATAATGAGTTTAAGAATTTTATGCAAAAGAGTTTGTTTATGAATAAAATTAGAGATTTTAGCTGTTATAATAGAATGGCTGATTTTTTAAGAAAATATTTCTAATTTATATTTTGGTTTCTATATTTAGAGTTGTCTTTAAAGATAATCTTAATATTATGATTTAGTAAAAATTACATAAATGCTATGACCTTAAATATCGATATTCCGGAGAAGAAAACTATGATACCTAAAATAACTGTATTAGGCGTTGGTGGAGCAGGAGGAAATGCTATAAATAATATGATAAGTTTGGAGCTGCAAGGTGTTAGTTTTGTAGTTGCTAATACTGATGCTCAAGCATTATCTCACTCTAAAGCGGGTATTAAAATTCAGTTAGGTGAAGATTTGACTAAAGGGCTTGGTGCTGGTTCATCTCCTGAAATAGGAAGTCAGGCTGTCGAAGAGTCAAAAGACGAAATACTAGCCCAGCTAGGTGACAGTAATATGGTGTTTATTACAGCAGGAATGGGCGGGGGTACCGGAACAGGTGCAGCACCAAATATAGCTAAGCTATGTCGTGAAGCTGGTATTTTGACGGTTGGAGTTATCACTAAGCCATTTCATTTTGAGGGTTCTTTTAGGATGAAAGCGGCTGAATTGGGTGTCGCGGAGATGCAAAAACATGTTGATACTTTAATTTGTATTCCAAATCAGAATTT
>CAXPEK010000102.1:0-2950 GCA_964216065.1 Candidatus Actinomarina sp. | reverse complement strand
GAGGAAAGATAATTAATTTAGATGATAATTTAGAGTTAACCTATAATTTTTCTCATGATTTTCAAATACCATTTTTTGAATGTAGAAATTATTAAGTTCCAAAAAATTCTATTTTTAAAATAGCTTTATAGAACAAATATTAGTCAAAAACATTTTTCAAAATTAGCTAATTACCATAGCTAATACCAAATCCCCTCTATAAACCTATTTTTATTCTTCAATTTTAACTCCATAAATTTTAAGCTAAATTTTTGAAACTAAGATTATTGACTAAAAACAACTTTATAGATGGGGTTTGGTATAAAAATAAATAACAATTACAGAAGAAAATTAAATTTATAAATAGAAGTTGCTATTATCAAAAAATAGTGTGATTTTTTCTTGAGATTATCGTAATTAGCTATAATATTCTGATTCTCTAATATATTGGAGAGGTGGCCGAGTGGCTTAAGGCGACGGTTTGCTAAATCGTTATACGGGATCTCTCGTATCGTGGGTTCGAATCCCATCCTCTCCTCCAGTTTGTTTAGGAATTTCTAAGGCCCAACAAATTTATAATCTGCTGGACACACTCCTCTGGTGTTTGATTTAATGTATCTAAAACTAGATCTGGACTTTCAGGTATATCATAAGGTGCATCTATACCAGTAAATTCTTTGATTTTACCATCTTGCGCTTTCTTATATAAATTTTTAGGATCACGCTTAATACAAGTTTCTAGATCAACATTTAGATAAATTTCATAGAAATTTTTATTGTGAAAAATCTTATTTTTAACAAAATCTCTAATTTTGCGGTCAGGTGAGATAAAAGAGGCTATGACAATCAAACCACTATCTGTCATTAATTTTGCTACATGGCCAATTCTGCGAATATTTTCATATCTATCCTCTCTAGAAAAACTTAAATCTGAATTTAAACCATACCGCAAATTGTCACCATCTAAAACAAAACTATGCTTACCCAGTCCAAATAATATTTTATCAAGTAAATTAGCAATTGTCGACTTACCACTTCCAGATAAACCAGTAAACCAAATGCAACTCGGCTTCTGTTTCATTAATTTGGCTCTATCATTATTATTAATGTCACTTATAGAATGAAAAATATTCTGAGAAATAGGAATAATGTCAGAAACTAAATGACTTTTGCGAATCATTCCTGCAGCTTTAGTAAAGTTAGTAATTTTATCAATCAAAATAAATGAACCTAATTCTTGATTAGTATCATAATTATTTATTGCTACTTTATCACTTATCTCTATATCAAAATTACCAATGTAATTCAGCTTAAAATCTTTATAGCTCTCTTGCTCTAAATTCTTAATATTTATATTATAATTTGGGTGTATATCTACTGTCTCACTATGATTATTATAAAATTTAATAATATAATTATCATTAAGATCTAAGTCATCTTGATCTAACCATATAATATCTGCGTTAAATTTATTAGAAGCATTCAAGGTAGTAGAATAATGTGTTAGAAAATCACCAGCTGAAATATCAACCTCATCATGAAGAGTTAAACATATTATCTCACCTTGCTTAGCATATGTTACTTTTTCATTATCTTGATAAATTTCTTTAACAATAGAGGATGTTTGCTTGCCAAAAACTCTAATTTTTTGACCTACTCTAATATCTCCAGAAGAAATTTTTCCCTTAAAACCTCTAAAATCTGAGTTTGGTCTAGCTACATATTTAATTGCAAAAACCAAATTCTGATTAGTATTTTTACTACTAATATTTATATTTTCTAATGTAGTTAATAATGCATCTCCTTTGTAAAAGGATATTTTTTCTGATAAATGAACAATATTTTCTCCTTTAACTGCTGAAACTGGAATAAAGTTTAGATTAATGCTTTTAGTAATAAATTTTGTAAACACTAAAAAATCATTTTTTATTTTGTTAAAAATATTTTGTTCATAATGAACTAAATCCATCTTATTAATAACAATGATATATTCTGTAACACCAAATAAAAAATTGATGAAAAAATGTCTTTTTGTTTGCTCAGTTACACCATTTTTTGCATCAATCAAAATGATAGCAACACTAGTATTAGATGCTGCCGTCGCCATATTTCTTGTATATTGCACATGACCTGGACAATCAGCTATAATAAATTTTCGTTTTGCAGTCTCAAAATAACGATAAGAAACATCTATTGTTATTCCTTGCTCATGCTCTGCCTGTAATCCATCTGTTAGAAGAGAAAAATCAAGCTGTTCATCATTATTTTTACTAGATGATTTTTTCGAATCTTTATTTAATGCTTTCAGTTGATCTTCATTTAGTAAATTAGCATCATATAACATTCTACCAACTAATGTAGACTTACCATCATCAACAGATCCGCAAGTTATAAACTTTAATATTTCTTTTTCCTTTGCGTACATTACTAAAAATAACCTTCTTTTTTCTTTATTTCCATACTATAACCGCCACCATCATTATCTATAACGCGACCTTGTCTTTCTGAATGCTTACTTTTAGTTAACTCATCTAAAATTTGTTCCAAATTTTTTGCACTACTCTCAATTGCACTTGTAAGAGGATAGCATCCTAAGGTTCTAAACCTAACTTCTGCTATAAATGATTTTTTTTGTAAATCTTCTGGCGTCCTAGGATCTTCGGCTAATATTAAAGCACCATTATATTCTACTACCCTTCTCTTCTTGGCAAAATATAAAGAAACTAAATTTATATTTTCTTGATATATATATTGCCATATATCCATTTCTGTCCAATTAGATAAAGGAAAAACCCTTACTGACTGATCATTATTTACTTTAGTATTGTAGATATTCCAGAATTCTGGTCTTTGATTTTTAGGATCCCATTTATGGTGCTTATCTCTAAATGAAAAAATTCGTTCTTTTGCTCGTGATTTCTCTTCATCTCTTCTTGCACCACCAAAAATTGCATCAAATTTGTGTTTGGAC
>CAXPEK010000101.1:0-3479 GCA_964216065.1 Candidatus Actinomarina sp. | reverse complement strand
AGTTAAAATTGCAGAATAAAATAGGTTTATAAAGGGGATTTGGTATTAAAGTTAACCAGCTTTATTTTTAGCTTTAGCTAATTTCTTTAATTCTACCAAAATAGCCAAAATCGCAGCAGGAGTAACTCCAGAAATGCGCGAGGCTTGCCCTATATTTTCAGGCATTATCGCGCTTAATTTCTCTTTAACCTCACTAGAAAGACTTAAAATCTGGTTATAATCAAAATTATCTGGTATTTTTATATTTTCATCGCGCTTGAATAACTCAATATCTTTATCTTGTATAGCTATATAATCATGATATTTGGCTTTTATTGCTAATTGCTCTATAATTTCTGCTCTAAAATCTGCCAGATTTGGCCAAATTTTTACTAATTTAGCAAAATCTATATCTTGGTATTTTAGTAAGGAAAAAGCCGATCTATGGCGACCATCTCTATTAATATTAAGCCCATATTTTAACGCCTCATTAGGAGTTAAGGAATATTTATGTAATAACGCTTCTAACTTATTAAGCTCAAGCATTTTTTGTGTAAATTTTGCTTGTGTTTCACGTGAAACAATATTTAATTTTATAGCAAGAGGCGTTAATCTCTGATCAGCATTATCTGCTCTTAATCTTAACCTATATTCTGCTCTTGAAGTGAACATTCTATATGGCTCACTCGTACCAAGCCTGACTAAATCATCTATTAATACCCCTATATAAGCCTGATCTCTACCTAAGATAACCTCTGCTTTATCTTGTGCTTTTAAAGCGGCATTTATGCCAGCCATAACACCCTGAGCAGCAGCTTCCTCATATCCCGTAGTACCATTAATTTGCCCTGCTAAAAATAACCCCGAGATTTTTTTACTCTCTAAAGTTAACTTTAACTCCCTTGGGTCTATATAATCATATTCTATAGCATAACCATATTGGGTAATTTTGCAGCTTTCTAAGCCCTTAATCGAATGAATATAAGCTTCTTGTACCTCCTCTGGCAAAGAAGTAGATAAGCCATTTGGATAGATTGTATCATCTTCTAGACCCTCTTTTTCTAAGAATATTTGATGCCTTTCTTTATCAGCAAAACGCGATATTTTATCTTCTATTGAAGGACAATATCTCGGCCCTTTGCCTTTAATATTACCAGAATATATAGCACTTTTACTTAAATTATCCGCAATGATTTTATGAGTATTAACATTAGTATAAGTTATAGCACATTTTATTTGTGGAACCTTAATTTGTTCATTCATAAAACTAAAAGGCTTAGCCGGGTCATCAGCATCTTGCTGCTCCATGGCTGAAAAATCTATAGTTTTTCCATCTATTCTGGGCGGAGTTCCTGTTTTTAAGCGCCCCATTTTAAAACCTAGCTTCTTTAATGATTCTGCTAAAACTATTGATGGAGGCTCTCCTTTCCGTCCTGCAGCTATTTGCTGTTCTCCGACATGAATTATGCCATTTAAGAAAGTACCTGTAGTTAAAACTATAGTTTTAGCACTTAACTCCTCACCATTTTCTAACCTTAAACCAATAATCTGTTCTTTTTCTATCAATAAATCAGCTACTGCCGCCGAAATAATTGTTAAATTTTCCTGTTTAGCCAGTAGCTCCTGCATAGCTTTTTTATATAATTTGCGGTCTGCTTGAGCCCTAGGACCATGCACCGCTGGGCCTTTGCTAGAATTTAAGACCTTAAAATGAGTGCCAGAATAATCTATTGCCTTAGCCATCACCCCACCTAAAGCATCAATCTCTCTAACCATAATACCTTTTGCTACCCCACCAATAGATGGATTGCAAGATAACTCTCCTATTTTTTCTTTAGAATTCGTAATTAATAAAGTCTTAGAACCAAGACGAGCCGCCACAGAAGCAGCCTCGCAGCCAGCATGCCCACCCCCTATAATTAGAACGGAAAAATTATTCATTTTATGAGCCTAATCTATAGACAAATATTTTGCTTTTTGCATATTTTTCCAAGACAAAATCTTCCGTAGATACCAGCTCAAACTCATATTTTTTAAAGACTTCCTTAACGTGCTCTTCTTGATAAGCAATATGTCTACAGAAAAAAGGATAGCTAAATTCTTCTTTTATTAACCTCTGCTCTTCTAGGGTAAATTCTTGCGTCAGATAAAATATTAATACACCCTGCTTTGCTAGATTTTTACTTAAAAATTCTACCCCTTTTTCTAAATCATTAATGTAGTTAAATATGCCTCTAGCTACAATTACATCATATTTAATTTTTTGTTTATTCTGAAATTGTAATAAATCAGCTTTAATAATATAGTCATAAACTTTGGCCCTACCCTTACCTTCTGAAGGCTGCTCTATGTTATTATCTATAATTTCAGCTTGATCTGCTTGATTGTAATTAATTAGACGAGCTTGCTGTACCATATTTTGCGCAAAATCTAAGCCTGTTAAGGTGTTATCATTACTATGTTCCTTTATTTTTTTTCCTAACAAACCTAAACCACAGCCTAAATCAAGAATATTATCATGCTTAGCTGGTATATTTGCCCGATATATCTGAAAAACTTTATCAATGCCTTTATAATCTACATGTTCTATATAATCTTCCTTAAAGATAGGAGCAAATTTCTCAAAAAAAACCTTATATAACTCTACAGGAGGTAATATTTTTGTATTTTCTTTATTATATATCTCATCAAAATAATTTAATTCCTTATTAACATAATTTAAATTTTTTGCTTGCGCTAAAAAAAGCTTAGCTTTTTTTAAATTACCCTTTATTAAAAAAGATTTACCTAGCCAGTAAGAAGCCTCACCATTACCTTTAAACATAAGATTTGCTAACTTGAGTCTAAAGATTGCATCAGACATTTTTCCTGCATGAAAAAACTCTTTACCCAAATTTAGGTTAGCAAGAGCTGGGTTTTTTAGCCTATTTCTAGCTTCAACAGACCAACTATCTAATTCCAGCTTCTTTTTCCCTAAAAGAGGAAACAAATCTCTCAATGAAATTAAGATTTGCACCAAAGGTTTAAAAGGAGAGGTAATATGCTTTTTTATAAAACCTTGTTTTTTTTTCAACATTATCTTAAAATTGTCTATATTTTTAAATTATAGCGATGAAAAAATCTATTAGCAAGGCCAAGTTCATTGTTCTTGAAGGAGGTGAAGCATGCGGAAAGTCATCTCAAATTAAAGCCTTGAAAAAATTTTACAACCAAGAAAATTTCTTTTTCACCAGAGAGCCAGGTGGCACAGAACTTGCTGACCAAATTAGAGAAATTATTGTTAAAGGTGCCGCTGATAAAATGTTGCCCGAAACCGAACTAGCTTTAATTTATGCAGCTCGTAATGAGCATCTACATAAAACTATCTTACCCGCTCTCAATCAAGGTATTAATGTTATTTCAGACCGCTTTAACCTCTCCAGCTATATTTACCAAGGTGCAGCAAGAGGAGTAGCTCCTGAATTAATAGATAATTTTAACAATATATTTTTACAAAACTT
>CAXPEK010000100.1:0-3840 GCA_964216065.1 Candidatus Actinomarina sp. | reverse complement strand
ACCCCTCACTAAAAACATTAGTAGAATCACAAATTAATGCAGAAATGCCTCTTTTCCCTATTTTAGCAAGCTCATTATAATCATCAGCCTGACCAATTACTGGATTTTGATCAAATTTCCAATCTCCAGTATGAAAAATATTACCTTCAGCCGTAGAAATAATTGCGGCATTCATTTCAGGTACTGAGTGATTAATTTCAAAAAACTCTATCTCAAAAGAACCAAGTGTAAAAGGCTGCCTAGATTCTTTAGTAATAATAGGCACTATTTTATCCAGCTTATATTCTCTTAACTTTTCTCTTAAAAAAGCACCCGTAAATTTTGTAGTGTAAATAGGCACTTTAATTGCCTCCCATAAATATTGTACAGCTCCTAAATGATCCTCATGTGCATGCGTAATAATTAGGGCAAGCAAATCATTCTTTATTTCCTCTAAAAAACTAATATCTGGAACTACAACTTCAATACCAGGTATTTCATTAAAAAAACCAATACCCATATCTATAATAATCCATTTACCCTGATATTGATATAAGTTAAGATTCATACCAATTTCTTTAGCTCCACCTAAAGGAATAAAAATTAATTTATCTTTGTATTTTTTAAGATTTATAGTCACACTGATTCTTGGTTGATTTATATAAAATATTTAGGCCGTCTAAAGTCAAGTCCGCATCATAATATTCTATTATCTTAGACTTACCATAAAAAACTTTACCCATGCCTCCTGTAGCCAAAATTCTGAATTTACAATTATGCTCAGCACAAATTTTATGGATTATACCTTCTATCAGCATTAAATATCCATAACTAATACCACTTTGCATTGCCGTAATAGTATTACTACCAGTAATATAATCTGGAAATGCTAACTCTATTTTTGGTAATTTAGCAGTGGCATTAGGAAAATATTCTAATGCTAAATTTACACCAGGAAAAATCAAACCGCCTAAATATCCCTGTGCTTTAGTTACTATATCAAAAGTTATAGCCGTGCCAAAATCTACAATAATTACATTATCTTGATATTTTCTGCTTGCAGCCAACACATTTACCAGCCTATCATCACCCACTTCATGAATATTATCAACCTGTATGTTCACAGGAAAATTAGCACTAAAATCTCGTACAAAAAAAATATCACTCTTAAAATAATCTCGAGCTAGGTCAGCATATATCTGGTTTAAATTAGGTACCACACTTGCTACAAAAACTGCTGCCAAATCTTGCTTATCTATTTCGCAAAAATTTAAAATATTAAAAAATTTAGTTTTTAATTCATCTGTAGTTATCTGGGTTTTAGTTACAAAACGGTGACTATAAACGATTTTATCATTTTTATAAAATCCTAATACAGTATTACTATTACCTATATCAATTGCTAATAACATTAATTTTTCTTATTTCTATTAATATTTAAAAAAGTCACATTGCTAAGCTCTACATTAGACATAGTAGTAATAACCCTGCTATCTTCAGCAAAAAAAACATCACCTGTAGCAATAATGTGACGTTTATCTTTAGCGCGTAAAATTAAATTGCCATTCTCTATAGTCTCAAATTGTCCTTTTATCTGCTCATTGGCTGAAATAACCGTTAATTCTTCTCCTAATCTATATGCATGTTTAAGCCACTCTGCATATATTTGCTGTTCTTGGTTATGTTCTAATGATAATTTTAAATATTTATCCATATATTGCAGAATCTTGAAGATAATTTGTCCAGCCTCAATATTCTTAATATTTTCTGCATGTAATGAAGTCACTTGAGCTATCTCACTAGGGAAAAAGCTAATATTTAAACCAATACCACAAATTAAAAATTTTACCTCAGAGCCAGAAATTCTAGATTCATATAAAATTCCCGCTATCTTCTTACCATTCAATAGAATATCATTGGGCCATTTAAATTTTATAGCTGCCAAATCATTAAATTCAATTATAGCATCTCTAATCGCTAAAGCAGTTAAAAATGGATATATAGCTAGATTTTGAACCCCCTGATCGTTCTTAATCAACACCGAGAAAGTTAAATTGCCTTCTTCTGCTAGCCACTTACGTCCATAACGACCATGCCCTGCTTCTTGCCTTTTCGCCCATATAGTTAAACCATGTTCTCCATAACCAGAATCTATCATTCTATTAGCTTCATTTGAAGTAGAATCCAGCCTATCAAAGATAATTATATTGGGGTTAATAGGGTCAAATAGTAAATTCATTAAAATAAATACTCAACTTCA
The DNA here is from genome assembly GCA_964216065.1 of Candidatus Actinomarina sp. GTDB lineage: Bacteria > Pseudomonadota > Alphaproteobacteria > Rickettsiales > JABIRX01 > JABIRX01. Next base: position 1,601 of record CAXPEK010000100.1, on the reverse strand, counting down.
TTTGCGGCAAAAGAAAGAAATAAATCAGCTTTTATAAAAAATAACAAATTAAATAAAACCATAAAAGTAAAAATTAACTTAGTAATAAAAGTAGCATTCTTATTGTAATTATCAGATAGATCATCAAAAAACATAATTTTGATGATCTTGAGATAATAGAAAACACTAATTACAGCAGATAAAGCAGCTATCACAGCAATAACATTAAAAGAACCTGCAAGAGCAGCTTTAAAAATCATAAATTTACCAAAAAATCCTGCAAATGGAGGCAAACCTGACATAGATAATAATATTATCACCATACCAAGCGCTACTAGAGGCTTTGCTTTAGCTAAACCTGCAAAAGCATCAATATCTTCAAGTGACTTTTTGTCTGCGCCATCAGCTGTATGATGAGCTTGCTTGATTAGCATTAAAAATGAGAATGAACCAAATATTAAGCTAAGATAAATAAACATATAAACTAATAATGCTTCTATACCTAAATTATTATTTACCAATATAGCTAACAACATAAAGCCAACATGATTAATTGAACTAAATGCTAGCAATCTTTTAAAGTTTTGCTGTATAATTGCACCTAAAGAACCTATAATTAAGGAAATAACTGCAACTAAAGCAATAATTTGAGCCCAATCTAAATAATATAAAGAAAAAGCTTCAGTTAAAACTCTAAATAACACTATAAAAGCCGCTAGCTTAGGCGTACTAGCTAAAAATACAGTAACTGAGGTTGGAGCACCTTCATATACATCTGGGGTCCACATATGAAATGGTACAGCAGATACCTTAAAAAGTAAGGAAATTATTATAAAAACTAGACCAACTATTACTGCTAGGTTACCTTCTCCTATCTGGTTAAGACTAGTATTAATATCATTAAAATTTAGTGAGCCTGTAAAACCATATATAAGGCTAATACCATATAATAATATAGCTGAACTTAAAGCACCGAGCACAAAATATTTAAAACCAGCCTCAGTCGATTTTAAATTAGTTCTATTAATAGCAGCCAATATGTATAATGCTAAACTTTGTAACTCTATGCCCATATATAAAGTCAAAAAATCCTTAGCAGATACCAGAATCAACATACCGATAACTGCTAATAAAATTATAATGCCATATTCAAAACGAGCATTATAAGGATTATAGTCAAGATGGCCAATATATAATAATAAAGATATTATAGCTGAAGCTATTATTAATATTTTAACAACTGTAGTAAATAAATCTATACGGTAATATTCAGCAAAAGGATTATAAGTGGCATGATTAGCATAAATCGCGCCGAAAATTGCAAAAGATAAAATTACTGTAGCTATACAAGCTATTTTTCTAGTTTCTTTATCGCCCTTTTTAACACCAAAAACTAATAATGTCAGGCTTGAGATAAGTAAAAAAATTTCAGTAAAAACCGAATATTGTATAAAGGGTATTTTTAGTAGATAATTCACCATAATAATTAATTTCCTGCTACTATATTAATTTTTTTTATTATTTCTGTAAGATTTAACTCTATCATCTGTGTTATTACAGTCGGTTGCACACCCAAATAAAGTACTAATATTGCTAAAGGTAATAAAGTCAACATTTCTGTA
>CAXPEK010000099.1:0-5088 GCA_964216065.1 Candidatus Actinomarina sp. | reverse complement strand
TAAATTCCAAGCTAAAATTTTAAATTAGCTAGGGCTAGTCCTGCAATTTTAGCTTAAAATTTCTGAAGCTAATATTAGTGACTAAAAACAGTTTTATAGATGGTATGTGGTATTGGAGGTTTATGAGGCATCGCAAACAATAGAATTTAAGATATTAACTTATTTTAGTTGCTATATTATTAAAAATTATACATATTGATCATTTATTGTTAGAAATGTTACTTTAAAGAAAAATATAAATGACTTACGTAGTTACCGATAAATGTATTAAGTGTAAATATACAGATTGTGTTGAAGTTTGCCCAGTTGACTGTTTTTATGAAGGTGAAAATATGTTAGTAATAAATCCTGAAGAATGTATAGATTGTGGGGTATGTGAACCTGAATGCCCTATTGAAGCTATTAAACCAGAAGCAGAAGATTTAATAGAATTTATAGAATTAAATAAAAAATACTCTGATATATGGCCTAATATTAATGAAAAAAAGCCAGCTCCAGATGATGCAGCGCAATATGAAGATCTTGATAACAAATATCCCCAATTATTTTCAGCCAAAGCTGGTAGTTAATCTCTAGTAAATACATAAACAAATTAATTATTTAATCTATTTAACAAAAATCTATAAGTTATTCTATATTCCCAATCACATTATTTTTAGAAAGAGAGTTCTAATTAGTAGCTAATTTTTACTAGATACTCAATATAATTCTATATATTAGTTCTATTTTCAGCCACATTGTTAAATGTTCTTACCATAAAAACATTAACCAATAATAAATTTACTAATTAGATTAAATTCACAGTGTTTTGATTCAACTAAAACCTTAGAGCTGAAAATAATAAATTAGAAACAATAATAGATTCATATTAGAACTCAGCAATAATTAAGATTATTGCCAATATTAGCTATATTTTTACAAGTGAAATTTGGAACCACCAATATAAAAAAATTTATATTCTCCTATAATCAATATAAAAGAACATTAAACAGTACGAGTTAAGCAAAACAAATAGCAAAATATTTAACTAAAAAATATCAGATTAAAAATTAGCCAATATTAGCTCAACGCTTGATAATTTTTAGCAACTGCAATAATAAAATCTTCTGTATATAAAAAATCTTCTTGCTTGGCTAGTAAAGCTAAGTCCTTAGTCATTACACCTGCTGTTATAGTCTTAATTACCGCTAATTCCAACTTATCCGCAAAGTCTTTTAACTCGTTATTTTTTTCTAATTTTGCCCTATGCAATAATCCCCGACTCCAAGCAAATATTGAAGCTGTAGGGTTAGTAGAAGTTTTTCTTCCCTTTTGATGTTCAAGATAATGCCTAGTAACTGTACCATGTGCTGCTTCAGCTTCCATAATAGAACCATCTGCAGATAATAATACTGACGTCATTAAACCTAACGATCCAAACCCTTGTGCTAAACTATCTGATTGCACATCTCCATCATAATTCTTACAAGCCCAAACAAAACCACCAGTTGATTTTAAAGCATAAGCTACCATATCATCTATTAAACGATGCTCATAAAATAACTGCTGCTGCTTAAATTTTAGAGCAAATTCTTTAGCATAAATCTCAGCGAAAATATCCACAAATTTCTGATCATAAATCTTCAATATAGTGTTTTTGGTAGATAAATATAAAGGCCATTTTTTACTTAAAGCTAGATTAAAACAACTTCTCGCAAAAGCTGTTATAGATTTATCCGTATTATACATTGATAATGCAATCCCAGCACTATCGTCATAACTATAAATCTTTTTTTCTTGAAAGCCACCATCTGGATTTTTTATAGTTAAATATAATTCTGAACCTTGTGCAACTTCAATATCAAAAGATTTATATTGATCACCAAATGCATGTCTGCCAATACATATTGGCTTTTTCCAGCTAGAAACTATTCTAGGAATATTATCAATAATAATCGGCTCTCTAAATACTGTTCCTCCAATTATATTACGAATAGTGCCATTAGGAGATTTATAGATTTTTTTTAAATTAAACTCTTTCTGACGCGCTGCTGTTGCTGTAATAGTTGCACATTTAATACCAACTCCTATTTTTTTTATTGCCTCAGCTGCAGCAAAAGTAACTTCATCATTAGTAGCGTCACGATTTATTAACGCTAAATCATAATATTCAATAGGTAAATCTATATATGGTGAAATTAAATATTCTTTAATCATATGCCACATAACCCTAGCCATCTCATCTCCATCTATCTCTACTATAGGTCTATTTACTCTAATTTTCTGCATTTTCTTTATCTTGCTTATCTTGTATATTTTGCTTAATAAAATTAGCTATGTGGCTGAATAATTCTTCATTTCTTTCTTTGATAATTACATGATTAGTAAAATCTGGTTCAATTAATTTTTTTACGTTAGAAGAAATTTTAGCTAAAATTATTTTACCACTTTTAGGATTTACCACTGGATCATTATTACCTTGTATAATCAAAGTTGGAGCTGTAATCTTTTTAAGATTTCTATTACATTCTTTCATTAATTGTGCTAATTCTTTAATCGCCTTGAGGTAATTTTTACTATAGTTAATTTCTGGGTTTTCTGGTTCATCAATTATAAATTCTTTTTTTCCTTTATTAGTATTAAATTTAGTTAATAACTCATTCCAAAAATCTACCGTAGGTACTAAATTAACCCTAATATCATTTAATTTAATTGCAGCATTAATAGAAAGCACAGCATCAACTCTATGCTGCTTTCGCGCTGCAAGTAATAAAGCAAGCAAGCCTCCAGTTGAAAAACCTGCTGCGACGATATATTTGCATTTTTGTTTTAAAGCAGCATAGCCTTTAAAATATGATTTGTACCAATCTTCCCATTTAGTATATTTTAAATTTAAAGGTGCTGTACCATGTCCTTTCAACCTCACCACATATATATTAAAGCCACAATCATAGAGATATTTAGCTAAATTCTTAACTTCCTCTGGAGAAGATTTATAACCATGCGATAAAATAATTCCTATTTCAGAATTTTTATTTTCCAAAAAATAAGGCTTACCAAATTCTCTATCCTTAGATTCACTAGCTGAAAAATATGTTTGATAATCTTCAGAAAATTCTTTTTCATCACTACGCAATATCAAATCAAAAGTTTTCTTTCGCAAATCATCAGTATTTAACCTACCATTTATTTTAAAAATTTTGGTTAATTCAGGAAATTTTACTAATTGATTAACAAATATTTTAAGTGTATTACTTAATCTTGACTGATGAAAATCAGCAATTTCATTGTATTTTTCCTGATTAATAAAATATCTACCATGCTCCTTTGTAATAATTTTTTGCTCTATAGCTAAAGCTAAAATTGAATCATAATAAATATTTTCTTCAGCCATAAAAATCATAGTAAGATCTTGATCAATAGATTTATGCAATGAAAAATAATCTAATTTTCTAATATCTTTCGCATTTACATAAATTAGATTTTTTAAGACACTTCTCTCAATAATATCTTTATGAGCATAATATAACGCACAAGCAAAAATATGATCCATATTTAACTGTACATTTTTATATATTATTTCCATAAATTTATTTGTAAGGCGATAGCGATAAAAATTTATTAAAAAATTATTTTTAATATCTTTATTTACCAAAGGTAACTTATCTATTAATTTACGCTTAGTTTTAATATATTCATAAATATTAATAGCTTGACCAAATCTAACTTCTACTTCAGCATTAGTAATAATATTGCCTTCTATCTCTAGCTCTTCTGAAATTCTACCTGACATATTTTTCAGAAATTTCTTTGATATTGCATGAATTGAATTATTACCAGGTCTTATCGGAAAATAATTAATAGTAACTGGCACAATATGAATATTCTTAGGAGAGATTTTAGCTTTATCACTAATAAAATATTTTTTTCTAATATTCTTGATAGCTTGCTGCTGGTTTAGCTCTGCTAAAGCAAAAATTTCTCTCTTAATTAATTCAGCTTTTATTGCCAAAACTGCAGCTCCAGTTTTAACTTTTAACATAGAGCCATTTGGCATGCTTATTTGATAATAACCTTTTTTAATAACATGCTTATTTTTTACCATAATTCCTTCAGGATAAATAAGCCAGTCAGCATTACCTGTAAGCAAATCTCCAATAATTTTAGCATTTCTTTGCTTATCATCAGTTGCTATAGTGCCCATAGAAGCAAGATATTTACCTAGAGCTCCAACAAAAACCTTCTTATCTGCTAGTGATCTTACTCTTCTTTTTAGTAACTTATCCATCATATAAGGCAGAATAAAAGTCTCAGCCCTAGTAAAATGATTAGCCACAAAAATTACCGGTGTATTTGGTATATTATGCTCATCTGAAACTTTAAGATTAGAGTCAAATAATTTCTCTAAAAACTGCATCACTACACTAGTAGATTTAAAGATAAAACCTGTCATAAGATATTAAACTATTGGTTTTTTCATCTTGTGACTTAAATAATCTTGCAATTCAAAAGAATCAACCTCTACTGCATCTAACTGTAATTTATCTAGTTTCTCCAAATTACTTTTTTCAATTTTAGTAATAATTTTTGCTTTAACCGCATCTTGATATAACTGCTCAGAAGCACTATTTAACACTCCTTTTTTAATGGCTAATTTAACTTTCGCATATATTTTATCAGCTTTTTTAAGCTCTCTAAAGCAATGCTCCAATCTAGCTAACTGCTCATTTTCTCCTTGGGGAATAAATATATCCTCTGTTAAACGATCACGCAACTTGCTATCTTCCATTAAATTTGCAGCTAATTTATGCGTTAAATGATCATTCTTACTCCGTGAAATTGGATTTAAACGATTGTAAAAACCACCAAAAACTCTATATATAAAACCGATTGGTCCTTTACATAAATTAGCAAATATATCAGTAAAACCAGCTTGTATTTCTGCCAAACAAAAATCCATAGACCAAATTAAATAATCTTTATCTACTTGTTTTTGTCCTTCCGCTACAAATCTTCTAAGCACTGAGGTTGCCAAATACATATGAGATAAAATATCACCAAAACGACCATTCAACATCTCTTTTCTTTTGATGTTACCACCATAAATTG
>CAXPEK010000098.1:0-3294 GCA_964216065.1 Candidatus Actinomarina sp. | reverse complement strand
TAACTATTTGTTATATTATAAAGTGGCCATCTAGCTTTTGGTTTAAAGTCTAGCTTAGATAAATTGCCTATTTTATAATTTTAAAGAACAGCAAATGAAATCATTACTGCATTATCGGTTCAATATTTATGGCTAGGACAATGTAATGTAACATTATGTTTGTCACAGCATGATTCTAGTTTTTTTCTAATGTAATTATTAGCAGCTACTCCACCGGAAAAAACTAGGTTTATTTTATGCTGATTTTGGCTAATTTGAAATTTTTTAATAGCTAATTCAATTCTATTAATTATTTGCTTACTTATTACATATTGAAAACTAGCTGCTATATCAGCTTTGTGTTTTTGCTTTAAATTAGGAAATTCTGCTATTAAATAGCGTGTTGCTGTTTTTAAACCAGATAGTGAAAAATTACAATTTTCATGATTTAACATACTAATAGGTAGTTTATAGCTTAATTCATTTCCTGCTTGTGCTAATTGCTCAATTTGAGGACCACCTGGGTAGGGAAGATCTAATAATTTGGCAGTTTTGTCAAATGCTTCTCCTATGGCATCGTCAAGAGTTTCTCCATATTTTATATATTTGCCTGGCCCATTACATTCTAATATTTGGCAATGCCCACCAGAAGCTAAAAATACTAAAAATGGATAATTTAGTTCAGGATATTCAAATTTAGCCATCAAAGCATGGCCTTCAAGGTGATTAACAAATATAATTGGTATATTATTGGCAAGAGCAAGGCCTTTTGCGACCATTACAGAAGTAATAATACCACCAATAAGTCCTGGCCCTCCTGTTGCTGCTATTAGTTTTATTTGTTTAAGTGAGATATTAGCTTTAGCTAGGGCTTGTTTGATTAATTTATCAATAATTTCTACATGACTTCGAGCAGCAAGTTCTGGTACTACACCACCATATGGCTGATGCAATTCTAACTGAGAAGATATTATATGTGCTAAAATATTGTGACCATCTATTATGGCAACTGCCGTATCGTCACAACTTGATTCTATGCCAAGTACTAGCATCTTAAGCTAATAATTCATCTAATTTGCCCGCCTTATCTAAAGCATATAAATCATCAAAGCCACCAATATGAGTATCATTAATAAAAATTTGGGGTACAGTCATTCTACCACCTGATTTTTCATACATTTCTTGTTTTAATTCTGCTTTGGTAGAAATGTCTATTTCAGTTATTTGCTCTAATACATTTTTTTGGGCTAATAATGCTTTTGCTTTAGTGCAATAAGGACAGATAGGGGTTTTGTAAATTAAAATTTGAGCCATAAATTTAATGATTAAGTTCTACGTATAGATTTATAGCAAATAATTAAAAACATCAAGCCAGCTATCATGGTAATAAAACCTCCAAAGCCCATTATGCCCATCCAAAAATTTGCACTAAAGCCATGAAGAGAATCTGGAGATTTTCTTAAAGCTCCGTAACCTCCAGAGATAGCTAGGCCAGTTATATGAATTATCTGTCCTGCACCATAAATGAGAGGTTGCCAGATTGCCATTTTAGAATTTATTTTTTTAGCTCCTAATTTTGGTAGAAAAATATATGTAAGAGCAATTAAAGAAATAGTAACAGCAACAGTAGAACCATGATAGTGAGCTGGAATTAAGGTATTAGAAATAGTAATTTTACTACCGAGTAAACCGCCATATATGAATAATAAGCTTGAAGCTAAAAAACAATTTAGTAATACTTTATGCTCTGCCTCTTGCTGATAAAATTCTTTTTTTGTAATAACCCTAAAAGTAAAAAGCAAGAATATTAGTGGCAAAACACTACTACCATAAATCATATGATTAGTATAAAAATTTTTAAACTCAGCTATATTAAGGTCAGATAAAAATATAATTTTTATAGAAAATAGCGCGATTAATAAATAACAAAATAAACATATTTTGATAATTTGCTCTGATAAGGCAATTTTTATCTTCGCTGTTTTTAAACTTAAATACCAGCCAAATACCATCAAAATTACATATGAAAATTGCAGAATATGGCCAAAACCCCAAAAGAATATTTCATAAAATTCCGCTACTACGGCATTAGTTTCTATAAATTTCAATGCTGGGTAAAAATTAATAAAACTAATAATTAAGACTAAATTATAAGCAATTATAAAAGACTTATCTATTGAAGTTTCCCTAGATAAAAAATTTAACTGCTGACCAGCTGCTGTAACAGAAGTAACGAATATTATAGTTAAATATAAACTTAAACTGAAAAAGAATAATAAATTATTTATAACTGGAATGTAATTATTTAAGATTGCTGCACTAGGAATAAAAGCAGAAATAATTAAGCCAGTTAAGCTGAATAAGGCTAGATTAAAAGAAAATATTTTGATAAATTTAAGCCTTTTTAAATAATAAAAGCTTAAAGTTAATCCTAAAGCTAGAAACCAGAATAGCTGTGCTAAATCCACATGGATAACCAAAGCTTTGTTAAATAAATCTCTGAAGATAAATATATCTTTAATAATTGGAGTGCGTGAAAAAACTATAATTATAGTAAGTAAGCCAGCTGCTAGTAAAGAGCCAATAGTTAGTAATAACCACTTATCCTTAAATTCCTTTAAATCTTGCCTAAAATTAGTTTTAATCATATAATTATTTTTCTAAGATAATAACAAAAAAAAATAAGATGAATAGAATAAATTATAAGAATTTTTATCATATCTGGCTTAAAGTTAATATTATCTTAATAGTTTTAATGGTAGTAGTGGGTGGCTATACAAGGTTGACAGGTTCTGGTTTATCTATTACTGAGTGGAACTTAATTTCTGGAATATTACCTCCTTTAACTGCGGTTAAATGGCAAGAGATATTTCAGCTATATCAGCAAATTCCGCAATATAAAGAAATTAATTTTGCGATGAATTTAAATGATTTTAAGCAGATCTTCTGGTTAGAATATTTGCATCGTTTGCTAGGCAGGTTAATTGGTTTGAGCATAATTATACCTGGCTTATTTTTATATTTTTCAAAATATGCTGAGCAAAGAAATAAAAGTAAGATTATTTTATATAGTATCTTGGTTGTAATACAGGGTGTAATAGGTTGGTTTATGGTTGCAAGTGGCTTAAGTGAGCTTACTTCAGTGAGCCATTACAGATTAGCCCTGCATCTATTTACTGCTTTTATATTATTTGCACTTATTAGCATAGATTTAGCAAAATTAAATAATATTTCTCCAATAAAATATTCTAAAAATTATGTGAAATTATATATTATCTTTTACTTGCTTTTAATATGGCAAATTATTTATGGTGC
>CAXPEK010000097.1:0-6617 GCA_964216065.1 Candidatus Actinomarina sp. | reverse complement strand
AAAATTCTAAAATATGCTCAGCCCGCTTGGAAAATATTAAATCAACATAAAGAGGAAGGTAAAATTATTATGTTTGAAGGGGCGCAAGGTGTAATGTTAGATAATGACTATGGCACCTATCCTTATGTCACTTCTTCAAATACTATTACTAGTCAAGCTTTTACTGGTAGTGGTATAGGCTGCAGCAAAATAGACCATAATATTGCTATTGTTAAAGCATATACTACCAGAGTTGGAGAAGGTCCTTTTCCAACTGAATTATTTGATGATATAGGTAAATATTTACAAGAAAGAGGTCATGAATTTGGTACGGTTACTGGCAGAGATAGAAGATGTGGTTGGCTTGATTTAGTTCAGCTTAAACAAATGATCACCATATGCGGCATTAACTCTATTGCCTTAACTAAATTAGATGTACTATCTGAGTTAAGTACTATTAAAATATGCTACAAATATAAAACATTATCTGGTCAGGAATATGATTATTTACCTGCTGCACAAAAATTACAAGCAAGCTTGATACCAATTTACACAGAAATGCCAGGCTGGAATAGTGATATTAGCTCTATTAAAAATTATGAAGATTTACCGCAAAATGCACAGAAATATATTGATTTTATTGCAAATAAGCTAGAAGTTAACATAGATATTATTTCAACTGGCCCAGCTCGTTCTGCTACTATTATCAGAAAAGATTTTTTTAATAAAACAAATAATTTAAAACAGGCAAGCTAGCTACAATTTCTATTATTTATTTTGCAAGCAGAGCTTAATCTAAATCAGCTACTAAGCTAAATTTTTGCTAAATGAAATTTACTCTTAATTTAAAAATTAATTGAATATTAGACACTGTTATTTGGCTATAGCAATTACTCCAGCTGCTATTTTTTTACCAGAATGCCCAGAAGGTTGGGTAGTAAAATTATCTTTGTGAGCATGGATAACTATTGACCTGCCTAAAATAGAATTTTTACCTCTTAAACTAAGCTTATAATCGGTAAATTCGGTATTTACGCTACCATTATTATTAGCAGTAATATTACCCAAATCTCCTACATGAACTTTTAAGCCATTTTGTGGGTTACCATGTGATACTTTAAATGGATTGAAATGGCCTCCCAAATTAGCACCATTAGCACTTATATCGCCATATTCATGAATATGTAAACCATGTTCACCCGGAGTGATATTCTTGAGCTCTAACCTAACAATTACATTACCATTATTATCATCTTGAAAATATGCTACACCTAATTTAGCTGCTGTTTCTAAATCATAAATTATGGCTAATGCTTTTTGTGGATTTGACATATTACCCACACAAGATGTCAAAAAAAGAACCAGAAAACTAAATAAAATATTCATTTAAGCAGTGGTAAAATAAATTTTTATTTTTTCAAGAGCTCGTTGCTCTATCTGTCTTATTCTTTCTTTAGATACATTAAATTCTAAGCTTAATTCTTCTAGAGTTTTAGCATTATCAGTTAATTTACGTGCATTAATGATATATTTTTCTCTTTCATTTAAATGCGTCAGAGCCTCTGTCAATTTAGCTAAATTAGTTTCTTTTTCTTGCTTATTTGCATATAGCTCTTCTTGATTTTCTTCTTGAGCGGCTAAATTATCAATTAAACAAGGCGCTTCACTATCAGCACTAGTCTTATCATAAAGATAAACATCACCATAATCTAAACGAGAAGTCATTTCATTTACTTCTGCTTCACTTACTCCTAATTCAGATGAAATGAATTTTATGTCTTCTTTAGCCAAATATTCTTTTTCGTAAGATAAAATTTTATTTTGTAATTTATTAAGATTAAAAAATAATTTCTTTTGGGCAATAGTAGTACCTATTTTTACCATTGACCATGAGCGTAATATATATTCTTGTATTTGTGCTTTAATCCACCAAATTGCATAGGTAGAAAGACGAAAACCTTTAGTTACATCAAATTTTTTTACGGCTTTCATTAAACCAATATTACCTTCAGAAATCATATCCATCATTGATAAGCCATAATTTTTATAGCCATAGGCTATTTTAACTACTAAGCGTAAATGGCTAGTTACGAGCTTTTCTGCTGCTTTAACATCACCTTGATCACGCAATTGTTGCGCAAGTTTTTTTTCTTCTTCTAGCTCTAGCATCGGAAAGACAGCTATATTTTTAATGTAAGCGGTTAAGTCAGATTCTGTTGCTAAGCTGGGTAAATTAATATTACTATTTATCATAATTCATCTATTATTCTTCTCAGATATGGAGATTTTTACTTTGTTTCTAATCATTTGTCAAATTTTCTCTTAAATTTTAATTTTTAGCTTATTTCTACCATATGATATTATTCAAATACCCTCTATAAAACTGTTTTTAAATAATACCAAATCCCATCTTTAAAGCTGTTTTTAGTTAATAATATTAGCTTCAGAAATTTTAAGCTAAAATTGCAGGACTAGCCCTAGCTAATGCAAAATTTTAGCTTGGAATTTATGGAGTTAAAATTGAAGAATAAAAGTAAGTTTAAAGATGGGATTTGGTATAATATAGACTATATGGCTTTAAGCATATTGTTTCCTTGCTAAAAAGTGAATTTTGTTTTAAATAGTTGATTTCTACATATATTAAATAATTTTATGTCTCGTTCCTTTCCCCAAACCAGATTAAGAAGAAATAGAACTAATTTGTGGCTGCGTGAATTATTAAGAGAGCATTATTTAACTGTTAATGATTTAATTTTACCTCTTTTTGTGCAGGAAGGTCATAATAAAACTAGCAAGATTCCAACTTTACCTGATGTTAAAAGATTATCACTTGATTTATTATTGCAGGAAGTTGGTTTAGCTATTAAATATGGTTTGAAAGCTATCGCTTTATTTCCGGTGATTGCTGATAAATATAAAACTCATGATGCTAGGGAGGCATATAATCAAAAAAATTTAATCTGCCGTGCGATTAAGGCAATAAAGCAAGAATATGGTGAACAAATTGGCATTATTGCCGATGTAGCTCTAGATCCTTATAATAAGTCTGGTCATGATGGCATTGTAAAAGATGGTAAAATTTTAAATGATGAAACTATAAAAATTTTAGCTAAACAAGCTGTGGTTTTGGCTAAAGCTGGTGCAGATATTATTGCACCATCAGATATGATGGATGGCCGGGTTGGTTATATTAGGCAAGAGTTAGATAAGGCTAAGTTTCAGGAAGTAAAAATTTTATCTTATGCTGTTAAATTTGCGTCTAATTTTTATGGTCCATTTAGAGATGCTGTTGGCTCTAGTAAAAATTTAAATAATGCTGATAAATCTAGCTATCAAATGTCTTTTGCTAACTCACATGAATATATAGCTGAGGTTGAACTTGATCTTAATGAAGGTGCAGACCTGATTATGGTTAAACCTGCTATGACCTATTTAGATGTAATAAAACAGGTAAAGAATAAATTTTCAGTACCAATATTTGCTTATCATGTTAGTGGCGAATATGCTTGTTTAAAAGCTGCTTCAGAGCAAAATTATTTAAATTATGACCAAGCTCTTTATGAAAGTTTAATTGCTTGCAAAAGGGCTGGTGCTACAGCGATATTTTGTTATGATAGTTTAAATATAGCCAAGAAGCTTTATGAGCATAAGAATATATTATAAAAAATTCCCTAATTTTATTTAAAAACATTAAAATATAATTTAGCAAAATAACTAGACTGATAAAAATTTTTCTATAAAGCTGTTTCTAGTCAATAATACCAAATCCCATTTATAAACCTATTTTTATTCTAATTGGCATTTAAATAATAAAATTGCAGCATCAAATCATGATTATGGTGAAATTTGTTATAAAATTTAGTATATTTTTTTTCTATTTGTTTTTACTGAAAAAAAAGTTAAGAATGGTGAATAGTTTTATTTGAAATAAAAATGCGTTTATTATTTAGTTTTTTTACAATTGTAATTTTATCAATAGAGCCGGCTATGTCACGAAGCCAAGTTAAGGCGGTAGGTTCTTCTACGGTTTTTCCTTTTATTACGGCTGCAGCTGAAGAATTTAGTTATATTAGTGATTACCGAGCTCCTATTGTTGAGGCTACAGGCACTGGTGGAGGTTTTAAGATTTTTTGCCAAGGTATAGGTATTGGTTATGCTGACATTGCTAACGCTTCGCGACCTATTAAAGATAGTGAGGTAAAATTATGTGCAGAAAATGGGGTAAAAAATCTAGCTGAAATTAAAATAGGTTATGATGGTATTATTATAGCTAATAAAATTGGCAATAAAAAATTTAACTTAACTAAAAAAGAATTATTTTTAGCTTTGGCTAAAAATGTGCCTATAGATGGTAAATTAGTAAAAAATCCTTATCAAAAATGGAGTGACATTAATGCTAAATTACCTGACCAAAAAATTTATATTTATGGTCCCCCACCTACTTCAGGAACTCGAGATGCTTTTGTTGAATTAGTTATGCATGATATATGTGATAAATTTAGCGAATTTAAAACTCAATATCCTGACAAAAAAAAGCGGCATAAAATTTGTTCTATTTTTAGAGAAGATGACAAATATGCTGAGGCTGGTGAAAATGATAATATTGTCATTAACAAATTAAACAGCAATCAAAATGCTCTGGGTATTTTTGGTTTTTCTTTTTTAGAAGAAAATTTAGATAAGGTACAAGCTGCAAAAATTGACAATTACGCTGCTAGCTTTGAGAATATTTCAGCTGGTATATATCCTATTTCTCGTTCACTTTTTGTTTATGTTAAAACTGATCATTATAATTTAATTACTTCATTAAAACCTTTTGTCAGAGAATTAATTAGCACTAATGCTATAGGTGAGTTTGGTTATCTTACAGAAAAAGGCTTAATACCTTTACAAGCTAAGGAATTAGCAGCATTACAAAATAAGCTAAATAAATCTTTGCAAAAATAACTTTAATTTAAATATTTGCTGTAAATTTAGCTTTTTTACTTTTAGCACTAATATTTATTTATAGAATCAAGGGCGATTTTTTTATTCTGTTTAAATTCGTTTTTAGTAAGAGGAATAAGGCCACGCTGCACTAAATAGCCATCTTCTCCTATTAAGTCACTAGAAACTATATGTTTTACAAATTTTTTTAAGTTTTCATTAGTTTGATATTTATCTTCTTTAACATAAATAAAGAGAGGTCTGGTTAGGGCATATCTTTGGGTTTTGATATTATCATAATTTGGTTCTACACCATTAATTTTGGCACCATATAAAAAGTCACGATTATTATCTAAAAAGCTATATCCTACAATGCCGAGTGCATTATGATTTTGTAATAGTTTATGGATGATAATATTATCATTTTCACCCATTTCAATATATGAGCCATCATCTCTGATATTATTGCAATATAGGGTTCTTTCTGAGCTATTTTTAAAATTATCTTTGAAAATTTGGTCATGCATACAATTTTTATAGATAATATTTTCAATAAACACATCTCTAGTACCTGAGGTTGGGGGTGGTCCATAAACTTTAATTTTATTTTTTGGTAATTTAGGATTTATATCACTCCATTTTTGGTAGGGATTTTTGATAATTTTACCTTCTTTGGGAACATATTGTGCTAATGCGAAGAATAATTCTTTTTCACTTAGGTCAAAATTATGTGCTGAAGACATATTTATTAAAACAATGCCATCATAGCCAATTTTAAAATGAGCAATATTTTTAATATTATTTTTCTGACAATGTTCTTTTTCTGCTGCGGTCATAACTCTGGAGGCGTTAGTTAGATGGGACGAATTACTTTGACTTTCAGCACAAAAAAGTTTAAAGCCTCCTCCTGTACCTACAGACTCAACTATTGGCGCTTTAATTTTATATTTTGCGGCATATTCTTCAGAGATGAAGCTCATAAAAGGATATACGGTCGATGAGCCAGATATTCTAAGATTATCAGCATATATTATTTTAGATGTTAGAAATAATAAGCTAAAAAATAGATATTTTTTTATATTCATGTTAATTACCTAATGCTTTTATAAAACCGGAAGAAAAATAGCGATAAGCTTCTATAATTTGAATATCGAAGAGCCTAACACCTTGACTATAGCAGGTTCCAAAACCTCCTTTAGCGAAACTTCTGGGTGAGTTTTGGGAAATATAGCATTCGATGATTCTATTATTAGTTCCTCGCATGCTTAATATTGCGCTATTATTTTGTTTATTATTATCATAAAAACTATCTCTAATTTTATAGACCCCTCCTCTATAATCAATACCTCCTATTCTGGCTTCAATATAGATATTATTATCAGCAATACTATAGTTAAAATAGCTATAATATTCTGATACATATTTTTGGGTAATATGAATTGCTCCTGAGACTGAAACCACACAAGAAGTAAGTAAAGATAATATTAACGTTGCCAGTAGTATTTTTTTACTCATTTTTATATAATTAACTTTAAGATTGAAAGAGACAAGTTAATTCTTATGTAAAAATTAAATAAAAAAAAATTTTTGTTGAAATAGAAAAGATTCTCGGTTAAAAGCTAAGCTCACCATTGCTCCTCGGTAGCTCAGTGGTAGAGCAGGTGGCTGTTAACCACTTGGTCGGAGGTTCGAATCCTTCCCGGGGAGCCATT
>CAXPEK010000096.1:0-9984 GCA_964216065.1 Candidatus Actinomarina sp. | reverse complement strand
AACTCTATCATCAGCATCTCCTGTAAATAATAAATAAGGTTTTTGTATTTCCATAAACAGATTCAATTATAGGTCAATCTCGTCTTATCTTTAGCCTAAAATATCTAGATGTAAATTATAAAATTATACCAATTCCCATCTATAAAGCTGTTTTTGGTTACTAATATTAGTTTCAGAAATTTTAAGCTAAAATTGCAGTGCTAGCCTTAGCTAATTTAAAATTTTAGCTTAAAATTTATGGAGTTAAAATTGAAGAATAAAAATAGGTTTATAGATGGGGATTGGTATTATCCTGACAACTAACATAAAAATAAGCTAAATTCATTAATTTTAGTTATAAACTTTAATAAAGATAAATTGCTAAAAATCGACATTCTGCCAATTTCTATATTTTTACTTGAAAAAATATTAGGATAGTTATAGTTCTAATCAAAAGTAAATACAGAATATAGTGACAATAAGAAAGCCAAAAAACTCTACTAAATCAGCAAAAAACCAAACTAATAAGCAAAATAAAAAAACTCCAGCAACAACAAAAAATATCAAGAAAAGTTTAACTACCAATAATCGCTTAACTAAAATAAAAAAACAAGCTATTAGCAAAGAATTTATTGCTACCAAACATAAAGAAGAAAAAAATTATGCTGCTATGCTTAATCTCTTCCTTACTATTACAGGTTGCTTTACCTTTATTATTATATTTGAATATTTGTGGCATGATATAGTTTTAATTGATTTTTACCACCAAAGCTCACAGCTTTGGCAATATAGCTCTGAAACACCTTATTATATTAAATATGGCTTTTTAAATCAATTTTTTATGTCTATTTTACTAACCTTAATCTTTCAAAGTAATTATAATGATAATAATCTAACCACAATAGTTAAATTTGGCTTTTTTACTGGATTCTTTATGGCTCTAATTCAAAACTCAGTATTTGCTTACATGCCTATTACTAGTCATTTAGCTTTTTTATGGTTTATTGGCTCAATATTACAAGGCCTTGGTATAGCATTAATTATTGCTAATATTATCAAGAAACCACATGCCTAAGAAACGCCCAAAAAAGCTTATCAACTCAAAAAATCGTTTTATTTTAGCTTGTTTATGCTGCTTGCTTATGATATTAATTTTTGAGGCTTTTTGGTATAATAATGTTGTGCTTGAGCTCTATCAAGAACAAACCAAACTATTAAAAATAAGCAATAAAAATTATTACTTTAATATATTATTACAAATATTATTAGCCTTTAATTTTACTTATCTTTATTGCTTGCTTAAACAAGCAAATAAACATCTAAATCTAATAGTTACTGGGCTTCTAATAGGCTCAATTACAGCCTTAGCACAATTAAATCTATACCCTATCTTAAATGATAATATTGCCTTAATGTTTTTACTGGCACTAGCTAATCTGCTAATCGGCCTGCTTAGCGCTGTCAGTTTTAAAATAATTTTCAGATGAATAGCCCTGTAACTTTAGTAAAAAGATTTTTATTTATTATTAATATAAATTAACAAAATTTAATCTCAAATTACAAGCTATTTAATACTCGGCTTTATAAAGATAGTGATACTAAATTAGTATTGTTTTTTAGATAATTGCACTAAAAATAACCCGATTTCTATCTATAAAGATATTGAGTCTCGTTGTGATCTAGATAAATTAGAGAAAATTTTTTTAATTATCGGGCGCACAAAAAAAGACAGTATCAAAATATAATAGCTAGTCAATATTTCAGGCTTACATGGCAAAAATGGTTTTTAAGTTAATTAAAAAGTGCTAATAAGAAATACACCCCTATTTGAGATAATTCGATTTAATTTTACTAACTATATCCATACATATTTACCCCTAAATTTACTTACACATCTAGCTCATCTTAGTCAAAAAAATTTACCAACTAATTAAGTAGTAATTGCTTAATTATATTCTTAGAGTCAAGAAATTCTTTGATATTATCTTTAGAAGCAATATATCGCTCCTCAGCTACAGAGGAAATTTTAATATAATCAGAATAGTTAGTTTTACCCGCATTAAAACCACACGAACAAATCATCAAAGCTAAGCAAAAAGATAAAATATGATAACGCATTAATATTAATCTAGTTCTTGATATAACTGCTCAAAACGTGATTCTGTATCTCTAACTTTACTATCATAATCTGGCTCTGATTTACACGAATTATTGCATAAAATAATTAATAAAGATAATAAAATAACTTTAATCATTAAGCTCTTCCTCTAATTCATCATACAGATTTTTAACAGCCTGCTCAGAACTATTAATTAACTCCCTAGATAAATTAGTTGCTTTCAATGCTTTATTGTAACTATCAATAGTGTCTGCGAAATAACTTCTTACTAACGAATTATCTATGACCATATGCACGTATAAATTTCCATCTGTTTGATCACGATATAAATTAATTCTTTTTGCGCCTCGTAATGGTACCTTCTTAACTAAACTTTTGGTCACTTGAGAAAAAACATTTTCCACTTCTTCACGGTCAGATATTCGTGCAGCCCTGATTGCATCTTTGCTCATTCGAGATACTTCTGTTTCAATTAGTGCAGCAATATTTGCCCTTGCATCCGCTTCAGCCTGAGGAATTTGAAACTGCAAACCACCTTTGCTTCTAGGAGCTATACCTACTGCCGCCACTTTACCTTCAATATTAGGGTTTAGTACCCAAACTGGCAAATCTAAACCTGCCTCTACCTGAGGTGTAGGCTTACTAGAACAGCTAGTTATGATAAAGAAAACTATAATATAATTAAAAAATGACTTTTTCATGCGAAGTACTATTAAATTAATTTATTATTTAAACTAATTTCTTAAAAGTCAATTAATAAAATACATTCTTGAGTCAGCAAGCCAATCTCATAATAGGCACCGGCTATAACCTTATCACTATTACCATAACTATGGCCTAATGAATCACATTCTGTACCCGCTATATTACCTGGAGTAGAACCATAAAATCCGTTCTTACTGCTAAAGTAATTATAGGCTTTTATTCTGCCAGCTCTGGGCTTACCATCATCTACTTTAACATCGATGTTAAAAGCAATGCTAGGACTTAGAACTCTTCCACTTGGAACTATAGTCTCATGATTAGGACGAGCTAAAGTAAAAATATTATTATTTTTGATATGCGTAGAATAAAATTGTCCTGGTTCTATTTCAAAGGGAAAATGTGGAAAATATACCGCACCATCAAAAGCTTTTGAATTATACATATTATTTAAATTAGCATAAGGGGCAGAGTAATTTGTCGTTCCAGATAATACTTGATCTAGCAACCCAGCAAACTCTAAATGCTTCCAAAAAATATAAGCCTCTTCCACATTATTTTCAAAATCAGAATAGCCTATATAGCCATTACCATTACCATTGCAATCTTCAGACTGGCATTTAATAAAATAACTTGTGGCATTATTAATATCTCCAGGTAAAGCTAAGTTATAAGCAGCTTGGAATTCTGATACGAAAGCTCTCAACTTAGATATTTCTACTAAGAAAGCTTTAGCTTTTGCTTGATCTATTATTGATTTACTTCTAGTTAAACCAGCTATCAATATTGCAGTAATGATCAATATGATTGCTAATTCTAGTAGCGAAAAAGCTTTTTCTCTGTTCATCAGTAATGGATATACTATTGAAGATAAAATGCAAGATATGAAAAACTAAACTATACTTGACAATAACTAGATTAGTTTTTATAAGAAATCTACCCTAGATGGGTCTGTAGCTCAGTGGTTAGAGCGCACGCCTGATAAGCGTGAGGTCGGTAGTTCAACTCTACCCAGACCCACCATTTAGTTAATAATATCTAAGCATAATTATGAATGCTGAATTACAAAATTTAATTTCTCAAATTCAAGAGTCTCTAAATATATTAAGAGACTGTCTTTGACCCGAATGAATTAAAAAAACAAATTCTCAAATTAGAACAAGAATGTAATGACCCCCAATTATGGCAGAATCAAGAAAATGCCAAGAGAATACTTAGCAACAAAGAAGCCCTAAACAAAAAATTACAGCAATTTAATCAATTAGAACAAAAACTAAATGAAAATATAGAATTATATAAATTAGCGCAAATAGATCATGATATTGCAATTATTAATGACCTAAATATTGACTTACAAGCATTACAAAAAAAAATCACCAATCTAAAAATTGAGACCTTATTTGCTAATGATACAGATCATAGTGATTGTTTCCTTGAAATTCATCCAGGGGCTGGTGGTACAGAAAGTCATGATTGGGCAGCAATGCTGCTAAGAATGTATTTAAGATGGCTGGAGCAAAGAAATTTTTCTTGTGAAATACTCTCAGAACTTAAAGGTGAAGAAGCTGGCATCAAAGCCGTAACCTTATTAATTAAAGGTGAAAATGCCCATGGCTGGCTTAAAGATGAAGCTGGTATCCATCGTTTAGTTCGCATCTCTCCTTTTAATTCAGGAGGAAAAAGAATGACTAGCTTTGCTAGTGTTTGGTGTTACCCTAAAATAGATGAACAAATTAATCTAGAAATATTAGATAAAGATTTACGGATAGATACTTATCGCGCTTCTGGAGCTGGAGGGCAGCACGTAAATAAAACAGATTCTGCAATTAGAATCACTCATTTACCTACTAATATTGTAGTACAGTGCCAAAATAGTAGATCACAGCACCAAAATCGTGAAGCAGCATTTAAAATGCTTAGATCTAGATTATATGAGCTAGAAATGCGCAAAAAACAAGAAGCGACTGCAAGCCTCAATGCGAGCAAAACCGAAATTGGCTGGGGTAATCAGATCAGATCATATGTAATGCAACCCTACCAAATGGTCAAAGACTTAAGAACTAATTATGAAACTGCTAATATTTCTGGAATTTTAAATGGTGAAATAGATGAAATGCTTACGCAAATTCTGACCTTTTTTGCTGCAAAACATTAACTGCATAAGAAATAAAATAAATATTCAAAACTAAAATAAATAATGAACCAAAACTACTATTAGAAATTAAATGCGATGACCATAAACTAAATGCATTTAATGCTTTTAAAATTAAGCTAGGTATCATTGCTGTCAAAGTTAAAGCAAAAATTTTCTTATAAGCAAGTTTTATCCCTCTTTTATTTAGTAATACAATCGTAATTAAACTCATAATCATAATTTCTAACAATTTTAAAACCAGCGCTGCAATTAATATAGTAGGCAATAGAGAAAACAACATATTACCCATATAATGTATAGATTCTTCTGCTACTTCATGTAATTTTGCGCCGTTAATTAATGTATTATCTGTAGAATATGGTATGAAGTTTGTATTTATTGGTGATATTTTATCTAAAGGGACATTAGCTGAAGAAAATAATCTTAATATTATAAAAATTAATTCTAAATTATCAAAATAAACCCCCTTTTCGGCAAAGACTATTACTGAATTAGCATTAACCAAAGAATTTTCTTGGTCGTTAAATACAACTAATTTCTTAGCTAAAAAACTTACCCCAAAATCATATGGCAAATTTGGATTATGCCCAGAAGATAACTTACTATCTTTAATAAAAAAATCTGGAATTTCTAAAAGACCCTTACTTATCTCTGCTAATTCTTGACTATTAGTCTTAGCAAAAGAAAAACTCTTAAATTTTTGGTACATTAAAACAGTAGGAACCAAATATGTTAAAAAAATTATAAAAATTAATAAGTTTATGCCTGTGTTTCTCTGTTTAAAAGCTACAAAGTTATAATAATCTTTATGATAAAAAGACTTAATAATTCTATCTAAATAATTATTTTTCAGCAATTTAGACCCTAAATATTTATTCCTCTTTTACAATTGATAAATCTGGTGCATCTATTGCTTTCATGCCGACTACATGAAAGCCTGAATCTACATATATTATCTCACCAGTAACCCCGCTTGCTAAGTCACTAATCAAATATAAACCACTACGACCAACATCTGCAATCGAAACATTTCTTCTTAATGGTGAATTATATTCATTCCATTTTAGCATATATCTAAAATCACCAATTCCTGCTGCCGCTAAAGTTCTAAGTGGCCCAGCTGATATTGCATTAACCCTAATATCATCTCTACCTAAATCAGCTGCCAAATATCTGACACTTGCTTCTAAAGCTGCTTTAGCTACGCCCATCACGTTATAGTGAGGCATTACTTTTTCAGCACCATAATAACTTAAGGTAACTAAGCTACCCCCAGACGACATTATTTCTGAAGCTTTTTTTGCAATCGCCGTGAAAGAATAACAAGAAATATGCATAGTCATAGCAAAATTTTCAAAGCTAGTATCAACATAACGACCTTTTAATTCATTTTTGTCGGAATATGCAATTGCATGTACCACAAAATCTAATTCTCCCCACTCTTTTTTTAAGATAGCAAATAAATTATCTATAGATTCTTGCTTAGTAACATCACATTCTAACACTAATTTCGAACCAACTGATTCTGCTAATGGTTTAACTCTTTTTTCTAATACCTCACCTTGATATGAAAAAGCTAATTCTGCTCCCTGAGCACTAGCTTGTTTAGCAATGCCCCATGCTATTGATTTATCATTAGCTACCCCCATGATTAGGCCTTTTTTGCCTTTCAGTAAATCTCCCTGAAAAATTTTCTCTTCTACCATAATAACCTATTTTAATTATTTCTTGCTAAATTATGCCACAAACCTTCATTTCCTCTACATGATACTGATGAAAATGATAAATTGTCAGACATATGCTCGACATCTTGCACATACTCTCTGCAGTAAACATCATACTCTACTATTTTAAAAGAATCTTTTAATTTTAATTTGCTAGTTAAAGTTTTATCGCTAGAAGTAAAAGCGAAATCTTTGCCATCATATTCTTTTTCTAAAATATTTTGAATATAGTTATTATATTCAACCAAAGAATCTGAGGTTACACTGGCACCAAAAATACTTCTTAAATTATCTCCTACTGGTTCTGTTCTATAAAAAAGCTCGGCTTCTTCTTCTGCTGGTTGCTCTGCTACATCATTTTTTGTGTAGTTGCTATTACATGCAGTTAGAAAAAATAATATTGTATATAATTTTAATGATATACTAATTTTCATAAAGCTATTATTTTTAATTTACATCATAATTTTTGCTAATTATCACTATTTAGCAAGAAAAAACTTTGATCTTTTGTAGTTTTTTAATGCAAAACGAAATAAGACACCAATAACTGCGATAGTAGGAATTGCAAATAATATTCCTAAGAACCCAAATAGCGAAGCACCAGCTAATAACGCAAAAATTATTAACACCGGATGTATACCAATTTTATTACCTACTAATTTTGGCGTAATAAAATTGCCTTCTAAAAATTGTCCAACGATAAAAACTGACAAAATAATTAAAATCTGCACCATATTTTCATATTGAAAAAAAGCTACCACTACACCTGTAGTCAGACCAATAATCATACCAAAATAAGGTATAAAGGAAAAAACTCCCGTTAAAAATCCAATTAAAAAGCCTTGATTTAAATCAAATATTGACAGCCAAAAAGCATAAAATATACCCAAAAACAAACAAACATTTGTTTGCCCCCTAATATACGCTGATAGCACTTTATCTATAGCTCTAAAATTAGCTAAAACATCTTTCTTGATTTTTTTAGGAACTAATTTAGTAATATTTTCCATTAATATATCCCAATCTCTTAACAAATAAAAAGTAACTATTGGTGTAATAATTAGCAAAGATAATAAATTAATAAAAGCCAGTGATGATTGTAATATGTTACTAAATAATTTTTGGGTAAATAGCAAAAAATGCTGCATGACATTACCTAAAAAATCAATATTATTTAATTCATTAGCATCTCCGATTTTACTGTATAAAATATGTATATAAGGAGTTAAAATAGTCTCAATATTTTGAATATATAATGGTATATTTATTGCAAAAGCTTTAGTTTGAGCATATAATATAGGCCCTATAAAATAGGCTAACAACCCTAATGCAAAAATAAATAATATTAAAATAATAGCAGTAGCAGTAGAGCGCGAACAACCTTTTCTTTCTAATTTATCCGCAGCAGGATCTAAAAAATAAGCAAAAATAATGCCTATCACAAAAGGTAATAATATATTAGTGATAGCAGAGATAAAAAATAATAAGCTAAATAATATAGCAAAAAACCAAAAAATTTTTAATCCACTACTCATAATTACCTATTTTCTATGATAACATAATTTTGCTCTCGTGTTACTTTAAAACCTAGATCTTTTATTAAATCAAAAACCTCTAGCGGCTTTTCGGCAAAATCAATAGATATTTTCGCATATTTAGCTGAAAAAGAATCTATTTTAAGTTCTTTAACAATCTTGAGCTTAGCAAGCTGCTCCTGCATCTCAAGTAAATCTTGCAAATCTTTAAATTTAATAATGAAACTTTGTCTATTTGCATCTTCTTTACTATTATTATAGTGCATCCAATCAACCTCTATACTAGCAACTAATTTATCTGCCAGCTCAACTAAATATTGATTATAATTATCTGCTTTATAGCCGTCAATATTCGCAACAAATTTTCTCTGATCTTTCTTACCTAATTCATAATAAAAAGCATTTAATTTTATCTCTTCATTAATGTTGTTATATAAATATTCTACTTCAGCAATAATAATTTTTTCTACATTATAAGCCAATTTTAATTGTGCTATTTTAGCTTCATCTAAAGAAAATAATTCACTGACTCTAAAATTAGACATGTCATTTAAATCACCATGAGGCAATTTAAACTCAACCATATTACTTTTTTTAACGACCGGCCATATATTAAACCAAATGTTACTTTGTTGCCATAATTTATATAAACCATTCTCATTAAAAAGAGGAATTATCAGTACAGGAATAGTTGCAATTGTTTTATTTAATAAGTTATTATTAATGAAAAATTCTGTTTGCTCTATCTGAAAATATAAATTAATCACCGCTTCATATCTTTGATTAGTAATAACTTCATCTCTAAATTCTATTGTTTCAACCAATGCTCCAATTTCTTCATCAGTATATTCCTCAGTTACAGCCTCAGCAAAAATTCTAGCTGTTAATATTTCAAAAGCTTTTTTCTGAGCAAATATAATGGCATTTTTTCTTGCTAATTCTGCCGTCTCTGAGATTTCATCAACCTTAATATCTTTGATAATAAATTTATCTGCAATATTTGCCGTGTCATTAGCATAAACACAACTAAGATAAAATATAAATGAACTAAAAAAAATAATAATCTTTTTATGCATTTTAGACCTTACTAAAAACTTTCTTTAAAAAATCAGGCAATCTAACTGGCCTAAAATCTTTATTTATTAAAACTAATTTAATTTTTATATTACACAATTTTATTTTTTCCAAATATATATTCTGCTCCAACTCTATTGCGGCAGCCTTAAAACCAAGCACCTCAGTTTCAATGGTCAAAAGATCATCTAATCGTGCCGGCTTTAACAACTCCAGCGCAGCATTTCTAACTACAAATAGCATATTATGCTTTGCTGCTAATTCTACTTGATTGAGGGCAAAACTTCTTAATAATTCAGTTCTAGCTCTCTCAGCAAATTTTAGATAATTAGCATAATAAACCACACCTCCCGCATCCGTATCCTCATAATAAACTCTAAAATTACAACTATGCATCATGGTTAAATAAATTATTCTGTTGATCTGGTATTATCTTACTTACATTTAGGTGCTGATAGGATTTATTAGTTAAAATTCTTCCTCTTGGAGTTTTGCCTATAAATCCTTGCTGTAACAAATAGGGTTCAATAGTTTCTTCTATAGTGTCTTTTTGTTCCGAAAGACCGGCAGCTATAGTTTCAATCCCAACTGGTCCTCCCTGATAATGATCATAAATATAAAACAAATATTTACGATCTATCGCGTCTAAACCAAAATTATCAACTTCTAGAGATTCTAAGGCCATTTGTGCAATTT
>CAXPEK010000095.1:0-3142 GCA_964216065.1 Candidatus Actinomarina sp. | reverse complement strand
TCACAACTCTCTGCACAATATCAAAGCAATCTATAACATCAATACCACTTTTGAAAGTTATCAAAAAAAACTGGCTAAACCTAGCCACATCAATTTTTAGCATTGTTTTACCAATAAAAGGCAAAATTAAAATTATTCGATCTAATGTAAGTGCATATTTTTCGTTATACTTGTACATTATTTTATTAAAAAAAACAAAGAATATAGGCGCAGCAATAAGTGCAGGCCAGTAAACCTTAAAGAAATCTGAAAATACTATCAAAGCTCTCGTATAAAAAGGCAGCTCAAAATCTTGTTTAAGCAAAAAATCAGATAATTTAGGAATTACTACAACCATCATTATCGCAGTTACTAAAAATACTATTACCAATAAAAACAAAGGATATCTTATTGCTTTTTTGGTTTTTCTTTTTATCTCATCAGACCACTTTAAATGATCAGCAAGATAATTAAATGATTGACTCAAACTACCTGTTTTTTCTCCAGATTTAACCAAACCCACAAAAATATCATCAAAAATCTTAGGATGCTCATTCATAGCATCTGATAGCATGTTTCCAGATTTTACTGATTCATATATATCCTGCATTAAATCCCTAAATTTTGGATTATCTTCAGAATCTCTTAAATCTTCAATAGCTTGAGTTATAGGAATACCGGCTTTTTCAAGCTGCTCAAAATGCGTGCATAATAAAACCAAATCCTTAGATGTTAATTTTTTAGACCAACTTAGAGAAAACGCAGATTTTCCTGAAACTTTACTAGTTATAAGCTCAAGACCAATTTCATTTAATTTATATTCTAAATCACTAATATTATTAGCATTCATAGTGCCTTTAAACTGTTTCCCTGTATCACTAATTGCTACATAATTAAAATTTGTCATTTAAAGCCTATCAATAACATCTATATTTCTAACTACTTCGTCAACATCGGTTACTCCTTCTAATACTTTACTTAGACCATCCTCTGCCATACTAACAAAACCATCCTTTACAGCTTGATCCATGATAGCATTAGTAGTAGCACCTAATGCTATCATTTCGTCTATTTTCTTACTTATAGTAAGTATTTCTGATACTGCTACTCTGCCTTTATAACCTGTATTACCACATTTATCACAGCCAGCGGCATGGTAAATTTGTATATCTTTACCCTCTTTTATACCTAATATTTTTAACTCATCTGGTCTCGCCTTTTCTTTTACTTTACAATCAACACATAGCAATCTTATTAATCTTTGTGCTACACAACATATTAGAGCGCCCGCAAGTAAACCATGCTTAATACCTATATCAGATAACCTTGAAATCACTCCAACTGCATCATTAGTGTGTAAAGTAGTGAATACTTGATGCCCAGTCATCGCAGCTCTAACCGCAATTGATGCTGTATCAGCATCTCTAATTTCTCCTACAAATATTACATCAGGATCTTGCCTCAATAATGATTTTATACCCTCAACAAAGTTAATACTTCCCTCCCTAACCGCAGTTTGTCTGATTAGAGGAATTTCATATTCAACCGGGTCTTCCAAGGTCATAATATTTTTATCAACAGAATTAATATAGTTTAATATAGAATATAAAGTAGTAGTTTTACCGCTACCAGTTGGCCCTGTAACCACTATTATACCTTCTGGCTTTTTGAGTAACTTCATCAATAATTCAATATTGTGATCAGAATAACCCAATTTATCTAGTGCTACCAAGGATTTAGCTTTATCTAATATACGCATCACTATGTTTTCTCCATGTACTGTTGGCTGAGTTGCAACTCTAAAATCCACTTCTCTGCCTAATACATTAGCCGTAGCATGACCGTCCTGAGACTTTCTACTTTCGGCAATATTCATACTAGACATAATCTTAATTCTTACCGCAATAGGAGGCCAGTAATCTTTATGAAATGCTTTTATTTGCCTCATTTTTCCATCAACTCGATATCTTAAGCGTAAAAAAGATTCTTCTGGCTCAAAATGTATATCCGAGGCATTTAAATGTACCGCATCTATTAAAATAGAATCAACTAATCTTACAACAGGATTTTTATAATCTTCAATATTAGCAACATTATTACTATCAAATCCTTCTTTAATATTCTCAATTTCCTTTAAAATACCATCTATAGACATTTCGTAATCATAATACTGATCTATTACATCTAATATCTCAGTTTCAGGACTATATAGTGGCTCAATAATAAAATTATGAGGAAAATATTTTCGTATACTGTCAAGAGCAATTACATCATAAACATCATGCACAGCTACAAGAACTTTTTTTGGCTCAATACCAACTGGTACAATTTTATGGCGCAAAGCTACTTCTTTAGGGATTTTTTTTATTAATCTTACATCAAGAACAATTGATTTTAAGTCAAACTTATCTATACCAGAAGTTTTAGAAATAGCTTCACCAAGAGCACTTTCAGTTACAAAGCCCATACTTACTAAAAGCTCACCGAGCGCAGATTTACCAGTTATAGCCATCTGCTTCTTGGCTACTTGCAACTGATCTGAAGAAATCAGACCTTTTTCCACAAGAATATTACCTAAATCCTTGCCTAAAACATCATTTTCTTTAATATTTGTTACTTTAGCTTGCTCCTTCATCTAAAAAAAATTCTTAATATAGATTAATATTTTCTATCTTTTATTCAACCTAATTTTCATTACTTATTAATTAAATATTGTAATATACATGTTTTGTCATTATTCAATGCGCAATAATAATATTTATCATTATTTTTACATACGCACCCTTTTATATTATATCCATCATCTGCTAACAATTTCCCTTTAACTGGCAAGCCATCATCCAATTTCTTGTCAAGAAAATAAACTTGCTCACTAGTTAAACAAGATTTAGTCAAATTACCAAAACCTTTATCTACAGCTAAACGCAAATAATTTTTTTTATTTCCTAGATCATAATAAATATTGTTTAATTTACTGTCTCCTATAATTTGATAACCACATAATATGTTACTACTATTTTTCATATTATCATAAATTTTCGCATATGTTAAATTAAAATTATTAAATTCTGCATAAGTAATTTTAGCTTCAAACATATGCAGCCATGCATCAAGACTTTCATAATTATCATCCACTAAATTATCACCATTACCAGCTTTAGCG
>CAXPEK010000094.1:0-11520 GCA_964216065.1 Candidatus Actinomarina sp. | reverse complement strand
ATTTAATTTTATTTTTTTACCCACTTCTAAGCTGAAGCTCATCTCAGCATAATGCTCTGGCGAACCTAAACCATAAATACAAGATACTGAGGCAACTACAATAACATCTCTTCGTTCAAGCAAGGCTCTAGTTGCTGAATTTCTTAACATCTCAATTTGCTCATTAATTGAAGCGTCTTTTTCAATATAAGTATCACTCCTAGGAATATAGGCTTCTGGCTGATAATAATCATAGTAAGAAACAAAATACTCGACAGCATTATGAGGAAAAAATTCTTTCATTTCACCATAAAGCTGAGCTGCTAATGTTTTATTATGAGCTAAGATAAGGCTAGGTCTTTTGACATTAGCTATCAAATTAGCCATAGTAAAAGTTTTACCTGAACCAGTAACGCCAAGTAATACTTGATCTTTCTGCTTATTCTTAAGAGCATCTTCTAAAGCTTTGATAGCTTTAATCTGATCACCAGCTGGTTTAAACTTTGCACTTAAAGTAAAGGGTTTTTCTTGCATTATCAAAGAAAATCTATTAAAAAATATGTAACATTATATTATTTCACCATGCATATTGCAACTATCATTTATACTTTCTTTTTTGGCAAATTTGTTGGTCACGATCAAACTGGAAACTCTTATTATAAAACCAGATTCAAAAGCAAAAAAGAAAAAAGATGGGTTATTTATAAAGGCATCATTGAAGCATCTAAAGTTCCACCATTATGGCATAGATGGTTGCATTTTACATCTAATCAGATACCTGAAAATAATCAAGCAGATAATTTTCACTGGAAGAAAGCTCACCAACCAAATTTTACTGGTACTTCAAGAGCTAATAATCCAACTAAGAATCAGCAAGTCAAGCCTAAATACCAGGCATGGAATCCCAATAATTAAGCATATGCTTTATAAAATTCTTATTTTTGTTATTTGCCTTACGCATAGCCTATTTACTAAGGCCAATGAAACCTCATTAATAGAATTGGAAATTGAGCAAAATGAAAATAACAATGTAATCAAAGAAGAAAAATATGAGATTAATGAAGTTAATCTGCAAAATATGCTTCAAAGAAGCCAGATATTATATGATGCTAATAATGTTGATGAAGCCCAGAAAATTTTATTAAAAATTTTAGCTTTCACTCAAGTTAACATATTATATAAAGAGCAAATTTTTACCTTACTCAAATTGGGTAATATTGAATTTAACTTAGATAACCACATAGAAGCAGCTAAATATTATTACACAGCCATAAATTTGAGTATAGAACACAATCAAACACTATATTTAGGTGTATTATATAGCAAGTTAGGTTATTTATATTTTTCTTCTGATTTATCATTCGCTAAAACCTATTTAGAATTAGCTATCTCCGAGAATACTCAGCAAAATAATTTAATTCTACTCACCGAAAATTATTATAATATTGCTTTAATCTACAAAAATCTTGGATTGTTAATTAAAGCAAAAGAAGCGAAAGAAAATTATTATAAATACAATAAAAAAGCCTTGGAGCCACATATTTATAGACTGGCTAATAATGATAGTAATAGTGATTATCGTATAAAACTTGAAAACAACAAAGATTATCTTGAGGCAAAATTTGCTTATCTGCAAATATTAAATAAAATAGATGGCTTTACTTATATGTATGAAAATAAAATTGGCCAAAAAATAAATGTCAAAACCATTGAAATAATTACCAAAGCATGCCTTAAAAACTTACCTCAAGATTCACCTGAAAATATGCTATTATTAGAAGTTAAGGAACACAATCAAAATAGTACAGAAACAATATTTAACGGTTGGATATTTTCTTCTAGCCCCTCCCTTAATTCACTAGAACATCCTATTTATGATATAAAAGTTGTTGATTGTGTAACAGATACCATCTGATGATAAAGTTGAAATATAGTAATAATTTAGTTAATTACACTGAAGCCCTTAATTATATGGACGCTCAAGTTGCAAATATTTATGCTAAAAAAGGCCCTGAAACCATCTGGTTTTTAGAACATCCAGATATTTATACAGCTGGAGTTAGTGCCAAGCCTTCAGATTTACTAGACAAAAATATCAGATTAATCTCTACTGGAAGAGGTGGAGAAATAACTTATCATGGACCAGAAATGCGCATTATATATCTAATGCTAGATTTAAAAAAAAGAAACTTATGTGATATAAAACAATATATTACCAATCTAGAAAACTGGATTATAAATTCTCTGGCCCAGATTGAAATCAAAGCCATTAATATTCCAGGGAAAAGAGGTATCTGGGTAAAAGACCAAAATAACCAGTTAAAATACAATAAAATTGCAGCTATAGGAGTAAGAATTAGAAAATGGATAACCTTTCATGGAGTTGCTATAAATTACAATCCTGATTTAACTAAATTTTCTAAGATTATTCCATGTGGTATAAAGGATAGTAACTTTGGTATTACTCGAATCAAGGATCTAAATTCTCAAATCAGCAAAAATGATTTTGATCAAATATTAAAGCTTGAATTTTCTAAAATATTTAAATGAAAAAAATATTAGCTCTGCTTATTGTTAGTTTAATATATAGCACTTCATTAGCCGAAAGAATTAATATTGCAGCTGATGAATTAACCATAATGGCAAATGAAAATATTATAGCTAAAAATAATATAGCATTAAATTATCTAGAGCATAATTTAAAAAGCAATTTTTTAAGCTATAATAAAAAAACAGATAAATATAGAGCTGAAGATAACATAATATACAATAATAAAGTTTTAAATTACCGTTTATATGCTGATATTCTAACAACTGACAGTGAATTTAAACATATAAAGGCTGCTAATAGCTTATCAATATATAACGATACTAACTATTTTTTTGCTCAAGATTTAGAAAGAAACTCTACTAAAATAAAGGCATATCAAGCCAGATATACTAATTGTGAAATTTGCAAAAATAATATGGCTATTACGCCTATGTGGCAAATAACAGCAAAAGAAATTCAATATGATGAAAATAACACCAATATAAAATTCAAACATGCTTTTTTTAAATTTTATAATATACCTCTTTTATATAGCCCCTTCTTTTTATACCCAGCTCCGCATATTAAGAAACAAACTGGTTTTTTAACTCCAGCTTACCAAAGAAGCTCTATATTAGGTAATATGCTTACTATACCATATTATTTAAATTTAGCACCAAATTATGACTTCACTTATAGCCCCACTCTGATGCTTAATCATCATAATATTCACCATGAAACTGAATTTAGGCTAAAACAGCAAAATTATCAGGCCAACTTGCAATTTTCCTATATCAAAGAAAATAAGGAGCTAACAGAATATTTGCAAAATCAAGGGATCAGTATCTCGCCTCAATATAACCAGAAATGGTTCACAAAATTTTCTGCTACCACAACATTAAAAAATAATTATGCAATAGAAGCTGATATTTTTGCCGTAAGTGATAAAGTATATCTAGAGAGATATCAGACAGATTACTCAAATTACTATAAATCTCAAATCAATTTGAACCAAATTAACCAACAGCAAGAATTTTATGTAGCAGTAGATAAGATAAGTGAATTTACAGATAATAACATAAAACCTACTAATACATATAGTTTACCGGAGATTACATACAAAAATTCAATTAGTACTGATTACAATATCGACATAAGGCAGGATTTAGCTTTTTATAACTTTAAAAACAGCAGTAATAATAGAGAAAATCTTAAATATTCATTATATTTAAACAAAGAATATATTAGTAAAAATGGTGTAATTATAAATTACGGTCTTGCGCCTAGTGCTAGGCTCTATCATAATGATAGTAAGAGTAAGCAAAAAATTTATGCTGATAGTAATGTTGAATTAATTTTTAAAACCAAATACCCCTTAATAGCCCAAGATAACTTTGCTAAATATCTTATTACTCCTAAATTTAATGTTATTATCGCACCAGATAATCTTAAAAATAACCAAGTTAATAATTTAAATAGTGCAAATTCAATTATTAATTATAGTAATATAAATAGTACTAACAAATTTTCAGGTACTGATTTATTAGAACAAGGAACGAGATTTAATTATGGTTTAAATAAGGTAATATTAGGTGAATATTTTGATTTCTCTCATTTTATTGGCCAAGCTTACTATTTCACTAAACCGGAAGTTGCTAGATCTGCGGCTATCAAAGAAAAATTTTCTGACCTAGTTGGATTAGCCAAAATAACTTTTAATGATAGTTATAAAGTTGTATATCAGTATAAGTTAAAAGATAGCGACTTAACACCCTATGCGCAATTTGCTAATTTAACAATAAATACAAAGAAATTAACCACTAATATTAGTTACCTCAATAATAAAATAAATTTGATAGATATTACAGCTAATAAAGAAAAATATCTAAACACTAAAATTCAATTTAACTTTCATGATAAATTAATATTTTCCTCTGAATATCGCAGAAACCTATTAAGTAAAAACTACACAGATAATTCAGGCTCTATTGCTTCTAATAATGCTATTACTTTAAAAGGTAAATGCGTAGATTATGTTTTTAGCCTTAATAAAGATTATATTAATAGCTCAGCAAATAAAAGCAGTTATTCGCTTAATTTTTCTTTTTCCTTAAAAGGTCTATAATACGTTAATTAATTTCACCACAAGCTTACTATTTTGCTGACTTTTTAAAATATTTAACTTGTGCTTTAAATCTTGTTGATATTCTGGCTCTTTTATTAACTTATGTAATAATGAGGCCATCTGCTCATAATCTATATGATCTTCTCGATAAAGAAATGAGCTAAATCTATCAGCTAAAAATTTTGCATTATAAAATTGATGATCATTCATAGCGTGAGGATAAGGAATGTAAATTGCTGGAATAGTAAAATACACTAATTCTGCAATAGTAGAAGCTCCTGCTCTGCTAATAGCTAAATCAGCTTCTTGATATTTTTCGCCTATATTATAAAAATATTCACTTAATTCACAGCTGATATTTAATTCCGCATATTTTGCTGCTAAATCAGCTTTTTGTTCAGCTTTCACTTGTTGAATAACTTTAATATTTTTTCTAATATCTTCATCTAGAAGAAAAAATAAATCCTTACTTAAATTAGCTAAAAAAGTCGCACCTTGACTACCACCTAATATTAAAATAGTAAATTTTTTATTAATTATTTTAGCTTTATTATTATTGAAATTTTCAGACAAAAAACCAGTATGGCTAGTTTTATTTTGATATTTTTCTAGACCTACAGGATTAGGGAAATTACTAAAAATTTTAGTAGCATAAAAAGCAAATAATTTATTTAATCTACCTACAACAGAATTTTGCTCATGTAAAATTAATTTTCTGGCACCAATAATAGCACTCATATTTGCAGCTAAAGCTGTATATCCGCCAAAAGTTATAATTATTTTTACTTTATTACAGTAGATACACTTCAATATTTTACTAATATTTTTTACTACATTAGTAACAAATAAAAATAATTTAAGCGGCTTAAGACTAAAATTAGCTACATCAAAGCATAATATTTGAAAAGGATATTTTGCCTTCAAATAATTACTACAACGCTCATCTACTATTAAGATAATTTGGTAATTTTCTTGCGCTAGCTCATTAGCAAGAGCTAAAGCTGGAGATAAGTGTCCTCCTGTACCACCAGCAGCTAATATTATAGTTTTTTTATTATCCATTTTTATTATTTAATACACCAAATTGATCTCTGCAAACTGCTAATAATATCCCCACTAAAATTCCCATAGCTAAGAGAGATGAACCACCATAACTTATAAAAGGTAAAGTAGTACCTTTAGTAGGCAAAATATTTAGATTAACCCCAATATTTACAAATACTTGAAAAGCAAGTTGAATAGCAAAACCAACCAGTAATATTATTAAGAAGTTATCTTTTAATAGCTTAATATGTAACAATACTCTAAAAATAATCAAACAATATAGAGATAAAATCAAAAATGTTATTATTAATCCAAACTCTTCCATCATAGCAGCAAAAATAAAATCTGTATGACTATCGGGCAAGTTATTTTTTACTACCCCTTCAAATAATCCCTTCCCTGCAAAGCCACCTGAAGATATAGCATCTAATGACTTAGATACTTGGTAGCTAGGACCGCTATCAGAAAACAGAAAAATATCTATTCTATATTTTACATGAGGAAATACAAAATAAGATAAGCTCAATGATATCAATGATATAAATACCAAAAAGATTATTAGAAAATAAGAAATCCCAGCCATAAAAATTTGTCCGGACCATACTGCAATAAAACTTAAAGACATGCCTATATCTGGTTGCAAGACCAAACAAAAAATTATAATTAAAAATGTAATAGTTGATAAAAAATAACTATTCATATCATTTCTGATAAATTTTCTACTCAAAAACCAAGCATTTATGACAATAAAAAATGGTTTCAAAAATTCTGATGGCTGCAGAGTAAAACCTGCGATTCTTAGCCATCTTTTTGCTCCTTTAGTAGGAGCTTCAGTAAAAATTAAGGTAACAATTAATAATAAAAACAATATCAATAGAAATAAGCTAATTCTTAGGATCAAATGGGTTTTAAGCGTTGAAAAGAATAAGGCTGAAAAAACAGCCAGAACCATAAAAAAAATATGTTTATGATAAAAATATAGAGCCTCTAAGCCAATTTTTTCTGCGACAAAAGGACTAGTACTTCTTGACATTACCAACCCTACTAACATTAATAATATGAAAGAGAAAAATATGTTATGATCCAGAGAAAACCACCATTTAGTAATCTTATCACTATTTCTACTATATAATTTCATTGGTTCGCTTAAATAATTTAATAAAATTATTACCTCTTTCTTCAAAATTCTTCCACATATCAAATGAAGCAGCTGCAGGTGAAAAAAGCAAAGTAATTTCTCTATTGTAATTAAGGCTAAATCTTAAAGATAATTTGTAAGCTTCTGCCAAATTTTCTGCGAGTAGATATTCCTTATAACCAACCTCATCTAGTTGCTTTTTAAACATTAAACTTGCGTCCCCTATAAGAATGATCTTTTTAACCCGAGATAAATATGGTAAAAGTACTTTTATACCACCTTCTTTGGCAACACCTCCTATAATTAGACAAATATGTTCAAA
Organism: Candidatus Actinomarina sp.; assembly: GCA_964216065.1. GTDB lineage: Bacteria > Pseudomonadota > Alphaproteobacteria > Rickettsiales > JABIRX01 > JABIRX01. Next base: position 4,382 of record CAXPEK010000094.1, on the reverse strand, counting down.
TTGCTTAATTGCATTAAGTGTACTCTCAGCATTAGTAGCTTTACTATCATTAAAAATTGATATTTTGCCAACCTTACCTAAATATTGCAGTCTGTGAAGTAAAGGTTTAAATGATTGTATAGCTGCTTTAATTTCTTTATCTAATATGTTAAAATATTTAGCTATATTAATAGCAGCATCTATATTTTCTTTATTACCAAAATAGCTATAATCCTTATCTAATAAAAATTTACTTTTAGCATCAGAAAACCAAACTGATATATGATTTTTAAGCAAATATTATTGGAAAAATTTAGCTTTAAATAATAATGGTGAGATAATTGCTAACGACTCTTCTGAACTATTTTTAAAAATTCTAAATTTTGCAGCAGCATAATTAGCAAATGAGCCATGGTTGGCAAGATGATCTGGTGTAATATTAAGTATAACTGCAGCATCAAACTTAGCTTGGTCTATAAGCTCCAACTGATAAGATGATAATTCTAATATATAAAAAATATTAGCATTATTTTTAAAAGGCAAATCAAATACTGGAATACCAATATTACCACCTATATAAACCTCTTTTCCTGCTTTCTTAAAAATATGATATATCAGAGCTGTAGTAGTAGATTTGCCATTAGTGCCAGTTATAGCAACTATCTTAACTTTAGGTAAAAGTAATCTAAATACTTCTACATCAGAAATTAGTTTTTTATTATATTTATAAGCGATCTTAGTAATTTTATGTGCCTTATCTCCAGTTACACAGATACCTGGACTAATAATTATATGGTCTATTAATGACCATTTAACTGCTTCATAATGTATAAATTTAATATTTTCTTCTGTATAATTCTGCGTAGAATTTGCTTTATAATCATCATACACAAAAATATTATTGCCCAATTTAGCTAATTTTTTTGCTACAGCAATACCAGTAAGCCCCATTCCTAGAATAAAAATATTTTTTTGCGTAAAATTTTCTGGCATAAAAAAATAGTTAAATTAAAACAATTATATTATTGCTAATAATATATGCTAGATAATCTGTAAAAAAAACTATAATGTCTCTGCTATTTCAAGAAAATTATCTCTTTGCTATTTTAATCACATTTTTGGCAGGATTATCAACTACTATAGGTGCAATATTAGCATTTTTTACTAGATATAATAATAAGAAAACCTTATCTATTGGCTTAGGATTTTCGGCAGGGGTAATGATTTATGTTTCTTTTGTAGAAATTTTAGCAAAATCTAGAGCTTTATTTACCGATATCTTTCACAACCCAGCTCTAGCTGAATTTTTTATGGTAGCTTGTTTTTTTTTAGGAATTATTATTTCTGCCTTTATTGATTTTCTTATCCCAAAAGATGTAAATCCACACGAAATTAGAAAAGATAAAGATATAGCTAAATTAAAGATAAAATATCGCGAAAAGTTAGATCATATAGCCCTTAAAAGAACTGGGATTTTTACTGCCATTGCCATTGCCATCCATAATTTTCCCGAGGGATTTGCTACCTTCATATCATCACTAAATGACCTTTCCCTTGGAATTCCCATAGCAATAGCAATAGCAATTCACAATATACCTGAAGGAATAGCTGTTTCTTTACCCATTTACCAAGCAACAAAAAATCGTAAAAAAGCATTTTGGTATGCCACATTATCTGGTCTTGCTGAGCCTTTAGGAGCTATGATAGGTTTCTTTCTATTATATTCATTCATGGGTAACACAACCCTTGCAATCACTTTTGGCATTATTGCTGGCATTATGATTTTTATAAGCTTTGATGAATTATTGCCCGCTGCTAGAGCTTATGGCAATACTCATACCACAATTTGGGGTATAAGTTTAGGAATGCTAATCATGTCGCTTAGTTTAGTGGTTTTTAAATTTATTAATTAACGAATTTTTAGAGTCGTTAAACCTATAATTGCTAAAATTATTGAAATAATCCAAAATCTTATGACTATTGTAGCTTCTGGCCAACCTTTTTGTTCAAAATGGTGGTGAATTGGAGCCATTCTAAAAACTCTTTTACCGGTAATTTTAAATGAGTAAACTTGTATAATTACTGATAGAGCCTCTAACACAAAAATACCTCCTATTATAGCCAAAGTAATTTCATTTTTACTAATAAGACTAAATGATCCTAAAATTGCGCCCAAAGATAAACTTCCTGTATCACCCATAAAAATTTTAGCAGGAGGTGCATTAAACCATAAAAAACCTAGTAGAGAACCCACAATTGCAGAAGCTATAATAGTAACTTCTCCAGCTCCTTCTATGTAAGGAAGATGCAAATAATCAGCATAAAAAATATTACCAGCTAAGTAACAAATCAAAGCAAATGAAGCTGCAGCTATCATGATTGGAATTGTAGCTAAGCCATCTAAACCATCAGTTAAATTTACTGCATTAGAACTACCTATAATGACGATCATCGCAAAAGGAATATAAAATAATCCCAAATCAAAAACCAAATCTTTAAAAATAGGTAAATATAAATTGTTTGCTACCTCATTAGGAAAAATAGAACGCAACCATAATACTGCTATGAAAGAAAATATAAGTTGCAATAAAAACTTTTTTCTATTGCTAACACCTTTAGAATTTCTGTGCGTTAATTTTAGATAATCATCTACAAAACCTATTAGGCTAAATGAAATAATAATAAATACTATAACCCGAACATAATAGTTAGTAAGATTGGTCCAGATTAACAAAGAAAATAACATTGAAAAAATAATTATTATTCCTCCCATGGTTGGTGTACCTTGCTTAGTCTCAAGATGAGATTTAGGACCATCTTCCCTGATAGGCTGACCAAAACTCTGTTTAGATTTAAGAAAAGCAATAATTTTTGGTCCAAAAATAAAACTTATAATTAGTGAGGTAAAAAATGCACCACCACTTCTAAAAGATATATATCTAAATAAATTATAAAAAGCATGCTCACTAAATATTGGTTCAAAAATTCTATATAACATTCCTATTTTTCCTACTCAAATTTATAAATTTTATATTTCTACTTTGCTCTTATTAATAAAATTAAACCAGGTTTTACTATATAAATGCTAGCCAAATTTTAATAAGCAAAATCATAATTTTATTTAAACTATTATTTTTATACTTAATAATAAAGTTAATTATATACTTATACTAAATCCTATCTATAAATCTAATTTTCTGCTGCAATCATTTGCAATAAGTTACAAATCATAATCTTGTTAATTTCTAGGGATAGTGCCATTATTTTGATGTAGCGCTAGTTTGTTGCGCTTTATTTTTCTATATAACTTAAATCTCTGAATTTAAGATTTAATCTATCCTAGAGTGGTAATATGTATTGAAAATTCACCATATAAACCAGTAACCCTTCTATATCAAATCCTATTTAATTAACAAATTCAATAAATCAGTTCTTTACCATGCCTAAATATCCAATTTTGTGCTTAAATTTTTTTAGCACTATTTTTAAAGAAGCTCTAATACTACCTTGCTAGCTATATAGTTTCTCTATTTCTTACTAATTATGTAATTCTACTGCTACTATGCATTAAAATAAAATTTATAATTCTTGCTTAGATCCAAAAAACTAATGTCTTATAATCTTTTAAACTTAAGATAAATATCACCTAGCAAAACTAAATCTTGTATATTTAATAGCTGGCTTTAATTCATCTTGATTAAAATAATAATTAAATATTATTGATGCTTTTTTTTATTTGTTATTATACAAAATTTTTTAAAGAGAAACACAATACCAATTAACTATAATAATATTTTGGCTGCTACCTCATAGTCACTAAATAATTTTCGTTCAGTACCTATTATTTGATAATTTTCGTGTCCTTTACCTGCAATAACTACAATATCATTTAATTCTGCTAAATGTATAGCCTTGGCTATGGCTAATTCACGATCAGCTATATCATAATATTTCCTGATATCTTTAGTAACTTCTGCTCTAATTAAACTAGCATCTTCTGTTCTTGGATTATCATCTGTAACTATAGTTATATCAGCATATTGGTCAGCTATTTTTGCCATTTGGCTTCTTTTACCCTTATCGCGATCACCGCCACAACCAAAAACTAGAATAAGCTTTGCTTTACGCAATTTTCCCAAAGTCATCAGAGTATTTTCTAGTGCATCTGGAGTATGAGCATAATCTATAAAGACTCTAAAGCCCTTATCATTCTTAATTTCATCAAGTCTTCCCCTAATGGGCTTTAGGCTGTTTATTATACTAAGAATTTGTTCAACAGTAAAATGATCCTGCAATAATAACGATATCACTGCTAAAATATTATATATTAGAAACTCACCAATCAGCTTAGTCTTAAATAAATATTCATTATTTTGATATTTTACTACGAAAGCTGTATTGCG
>CAXPEK010000093.1:0-4258 GCA_964216065.1 Candidatus Actinomarina sp. | reverse complement strand
ACAAAGTTATTATCTTGCTTGTTATTATTACCATATGCATCTACTTGCCATAAATTAATTACTGCGCCAGCGATTGGGGTGCAATTGATATCTTGTATTTTACCTTTAATGTAAAGTACATTACCAGCTGAAACATCAGGAGAGGTTATATATCTTCTTAAATTATTAGTAAGTTGAAATTTTTTGGGCATATTAGTATCTATATTTTTTACAGTAGGCGTAACTGGACAATCAATTTTGCTCTGATTTTTTAGACTTACAATATTAAAGAACTCAATTTTGGGAGGTTCTACTTTTTTGCTTTCAGCAGCTATGGGTTTTTCTACAGCTTTAGCAGATGCATCTTGGGGCTTGTTGTTATTTGCCTCTTGGCTATTAGGAGGTGTTGCTATATCAACTCTATTATTTGTTTCTGCTGGAGGAAATTTAGTTTTTAGTTTAACTTTGCTATAATCAAAAATAGTGGTTTTTTCATTACTTAAATTCGGGATTAATTCATCTTTAGCATGCACTAAAAATGCTAAGCTGATAATGAGTAATGTAATAAAAATATTTTTTTTGCCAATGTTAGAAATTCTTATCTTTTTAGCATAAAAAAATCTTTCAATAATTTTTTTGCTTCTTGTTCTTTCATACCATAATAATATTCTACTTTGTGATGACAAGCATTTGTTGCAAAATATTTTATATTACTTACTACACCACCAAATTTATTGTCACTTGCTGCAAAATATAGTCTTTTTATTTTCGCTTGCGCAATAGCCGCAGCGCACATAAGACAAGGTTCTAGGCTACAATATAAATCATAATCATCTAATCTTGAAACTTGTAATTTAGCGCAGGCTTCTTGAATAACATTTATTTCTGCATGTGCTATAGGGTTGTTAAGGCACCTAACTTTATTATATGATTGGGCAATTATTTTATTAGTTTTGCTATGAATAATCACCGCACCAACTGGAACCTCATTTTTTTGAAAAGCTATATGGGCTTGCTTGATAGCTAAATCAATATGATTAGTAAATTTAGAAACCATTAATTTTTTTATTAGCTATTACGCAAGAAAGAAACAACTTTTTTTACTCCTCTAACTTTAGCTGCAGCTTTGGCTGCAATTTTAATGGCGGCTTCATTAGTTACATTGCCGATTAAATAAGCGTTTTGATTGTATACCTCTACATTAATATTGAAAGCTTTAATATTTCTATCTAAAATAAATTTAGTTTTTATTTTGCTGGCAATATAGTAGTCCTTTAAAGTGCTATGTTTGCTGGTAGATTTTACTGAAGTTTCATTAATTAATTCTGATACGCCTTTAATCGACCAGATTTTTTCAGTTAATTGATCAAGATCTTGTTGACTTTCAATTCTGCCTGTAAGCAAAACTCTTCCTTGGTAAACATTGAAATTAAGCTTTTTATATAGTTTTTTTTCTTTGCCATATTTAATTTCTTTAGTTAATTTTGCGGTTATTTTTACATCTGTTAGACTGTGTTTGACTGGTTTTGTTCTGGTCATTAAATAAGCAGAACCAAAACCTGTTACGGCTATAGTCTCTATGCAAGAACTTAAGAGGAGAGGTAAAATTAAAATTAAAATTTTTTTCATATACAAATTATAAAAAAAGAAAATAATTAAGTCAAATTGCTAAATTAATCAAATTATGATATCTTATAACTAAGATTGGTATTAATTTTAAATTAATCATATAATAAATGGAAAAAACCTTGTGGCTCTAGATAGAGGTGTAAAATGGTAGTAGTAGAAAAAGCTAAAAAATTTTCGCAGTTTGATATTAAATTAGCAGTGTATTTGTTGTTAAGAGGAGTAAAAATAGACCGCTTTTCTATAAGTAACCCAGACCAACTTAGAAACATTATAACTTATTTATCTAAAAAACCTGAAGGTTCAAATAAAACTCGCTTAGAGATTTTAAAAGATATATCAAATTTAATAAACAATGACAATGATTTGCAAATTAGCTTCACTAATTTTGTAGAAGAGCCATTTTTTAAGCATAAGTTACCAGAGCAAAATGATCCTAATCTATTTGCTCAACTAAAAGAACTAAATTTAATTAAACCTCTTGAATCAACTCCGGTAACAGATAATTTGCCAAAACCAAACTTTGCTTCTCCTGGTGAGAGTGACTATAACATGAAGGAGCAAAATCTTCTTGCACAAGCTAGTGAACAGTCACCAAATGATTTGTTGCGACCAATTGAAGAATTATTCGAAGTTAAACCTGATGGCAAGTTAGATGGAGTGGAAGAACAGGGAAAATCTACAAATGAAAATCCAGTGGACCCACAAAAAAGCAATCTGCACTTGGAAAAGCCTAAATTAGGTCTTTGGACAGAAAGAGTGATAGAAGAAAGAAGAAATCGGAAAGAGGAAATCAGAAACGCCAAGTAGCTGCTTTTCTAAGTTCAAACTAATTTAATAAAATTAGCTTGATAAATACATCTTGTTAGTAAGAATTTTTTATAATTTTGTGTAAAAAATTATAGCTTTTAAGTTTTTGTCAAAATTTAGCGTTAGCGTTGATGGTTTTTTGGTCGCTTAGTCCAATAAGTAGCTAATTAACAATATTTACCAAGGCCAATATTTTATAAATCTAGCTCAAATATCTGTTTAAACTCAGACCATTCTCTTTTTGAAAGTTGAGAATTTTCAAAATCCAATTTCTCGCCTTTAATGATTTTTTTTAAAGCATTTACCATCTTGCCTGATAATTCTACTGCATCTTGACGATAATCTATGAAAGCTTCGTAAGCAATTGGCACCCATTTTTCAACTAATTTAAGCATGGTTTTAGCATATTCTCTAATTTCATATTGTGCATGATTATCTGCTCTTAAATATAAAAAATGCAATAAATTATGTAAGTCAATTTTCCAATACCACTCAGTATAATAATTTAAAGTTAAATTCATACGGGCTAATTCTCTAGCTAAACCAGTCTTCTTCGGGTCAATAATATTGCCAGCTTCATCATAATTAAGCATTTCTTCATAATGCTGGTAAGTCTGCAAAGAATCTTGTTTTAATAATTCTAAGACTTTATTTGCTTCGCTTTCTTGTAAAACTTCTCCTCTGCCCTGGTTGTTAATTTGCGATTGGGCAGCTAAATTTTCTTTTTCTGGAATATAAAATTCTTTAGCTAAAATTGAATAGCGAGCCGAATATTCATTAACATTAGCTGTTCTATGTCTAATCCATTGTCTGGCAATAAAAATGGGTAATTTAATGTGAAATTTAATTTCACACATTTCAAGTGGAGTAGTATGACGATGCCGAACTAAATAATTAATTAAGCCTTTATCTTGTCTTACTTGTTTGGTTCCACTGCCATATGATACTCGAGCAGCTTGTACAATTGCAGCGTCATTACCCATATAATCTACAACTCTAACAAAGCCATGATCTAATACTGGGAATGCTTGATATAAAATTTCTTCTAACCCAGTACTGACAGCTCTGAAAGTTGGTGTAGAATTTGCTCTTAAGGTTTCTATTTCGGCTTTTTGTATATTTTTTGCAGACATTTTTTGTTATTTTTTTAGCTTTTAGTCATTTTAGGTCTAATGAAAGAATATGTAAATGATTTTAATTATTTTCATAAGTTTATTTTGATGCTTGACCCAATATTTTAAAAAATTTATAATATATTTGTGTTTAGCACTATAACGATAAACATTATTTTGAGTAAATATTTTGGACCCGGGGGCGGTACCCGGCACCTCCACCATAAATAATAGGGGGGTGACATAGCTTCGACAAGGTATCAAAAAAGGTAATTTTCGTTCAGGCTGATTAGCCTGATTAGCTTTATAGCTATAAAATCATCAATTTTACAAATGCAAACGATAATTTTGCAGTAGCTGCGAATGATAATTTCGCAGTTCAATATGCACAAGCTGCTTAATTTTGGCGATTGCTAAATGAGCAGATTTGCATAAATGCGGTCAGGGGCACCGAGCAACAGAACGCCCCATTATGCTCTTAAAGCTAGCTATATAATACCAATACCTCTCTATAAACCTATTTTTATTCTGCAATTTTAACTCCATAAATTCCAAGCTAGAATTTTAAATTAGCTAAGGCTCGTCCTGCAATTTTAGCTTGAAATTTCTGAAGCTAATATTATTGACTAAAAACAGATTTATAAATGGGATTTGGTATTAGCTGGGCAGTAAAAACAAAATTTATTATCAAAGCAGTAAAATTTTGTATAAAAAATTAGCTAATAATTCTT
>CAXPEK010000092.1:0-2145 GCA_964216065.1 Candidatus Actinomarina sp. | reverse complement strand
TCATAAAAACTTTAGCTAAATAAAAATTTAACTACAATTATGCTGTGAATACAGTATAATAATATTATGAAAGATTATTATTATAATCTCATAATTTTATTAATTAACATTTTAGGAGGAATTATGTTAACAGGACCATATGTTAGAGCAGCGAGAGCGATATTGAAAATGAGTCAAGTAGATTTGGCTGAATTAGTAGGAGTGAGTTATGTCGTAATAAGAAACATCGAGTCAACAGATGGCATATGTGATGGTAAAGGTCATGTTCTATACAAAATAGAAAGGATTTTCAAAGAAAAAGGTGTAAAGTTTGATCTTGCCGCAAATGAATTAACCATTAAATGCAGGGTTGATTTGCAAGCAGGTTTTGGAGAAGAGGGTGCTAAAAATTCTCCAGATCTGAAAGTTATAGGAGGCTAAAAAACTAGGCATGAAAAATGCCAATAACATAGCACAAAATGTAAGTTGGATTGAAAAAGCAGCTGAGATTTCTCATGTAGGTTACTGGAAATATGATCTTAAAACTCAGCAGCTTTCTTGGTCTAAGAGGGTTTATGAAATTCATGGTGTAAATGAAAATGAGTTTAAAGTAAATTTAGATAAGGCAGTTAATTTTTACCATCCTGAAGATAGGCCGCGTCTTATCGCAAGCTTAGATCTATGTATTAAATCTAAAAAAACATTTTCGCTAAACGCTAGAATTATAACTCCTCAAGCTATCGTTAAATTTGTTGAGGCTAATAGTTTTTTTAGCGAAAATGAACATGGAGAAATAACAGAATTATATGGCACATTTTATGATCTGTCTGAATATGTTTCGCAAAATAATCGCCTAGTTGAAATAGAGCAGCGTTATGCTAAAGTAACTAAAGCTAACCAAAAATTAGTATGGATATGGAATGCAAGATACAACCAATTTCTATTAGCAGATGATATTTGTAGAATTATTAATTTAGCCCATCAAACTAAGATGAGCAACGTTCTCAGATTAATTCATAAAGAAGATGTTGGTAAGGTAATACATAATATTAATTCTATAAAAAAACATTTAGTAAATGTAGAGCTAGAATTTAGAATTTTAAATAAAGATCAGAAATATATTTGGTTAAATGTTAAAAGTAACTCAATTACTAGCACTAATAATCAGTTAGAATTGTTGCAAGGTACTATAGAAGATATTTCAGAGGAAAAACATATACGAGATATTTTGCTTAGAAACGAAAAATACACTAAAGCATATATAGATGATGCTCTTATAGGTACGGCATTAGTTTCGATTTCTGGTGAGTGGTATAGAGTAAATAAATCTTTATGTAATTTGCTAGGCTATAGCCAGGCAGAATTACTGCAATTAACATTTCAAGATATTACTCACCCTGATGATTTGGCTGATTCTTTTAAAATGAGAGCTAAATTGCTTAAAAATGAGCTAAACTCATATATACTTGAAAAGCGTTATATCCATAAGCAAGGACATATTATTCATACTTTGCTGCATGTTACTATATGTAGAGATGAAAATAATAAGCCTTTATATTTTATTTCTAATATTCAAGATATTAGCTCTATTATTAAAGATAAAAAGAAAATCGCCAAAAGTGAGGAAAGGTTAGAATTTGCTTTAAATGCCTCTGATATAGGGGTCTGGGATTTAGATTTAAAAAATAAGGTTATTTTTGTTAGTAAGAAATGGCAGAAAATAATAGGTTATAAGCAACAAAATATTAAAGCTAGTCATGAATTATGGCAAAATATTATTCACCCAGATGATTTGGCAAAATTAAAGATTAAATTTACAGAACATATCAAAAATAAAACTAATAGTTTAAATATAGAAGTGAGATTAAAAAATTTTGATAATGAATATATTTGGGCAGTAATTAGTGGTAGAATAGTAGAAAAAGCAAATAATGGTAAAATTAAGAGAATAGTAGGAACTATCTCAGACCTAAATAGTAAAACTAAAACTTATAGAATTTTACAAAAAATTTGTACCATTAGTGCTAATTTTAATTTAGATTTAAAGAGTAAAATTACCTTATTAATAAAAGAGATTATTACTTATTTATCTTTAGATACAGGGATAATTTTTAAGTATAAAAATAACTATCAAATTATAAAATATAAATATGGAGCTGCTAAAAA
>CAXPEK010000091.1:0-13039 GCA_964216065.1 Candidatus Actinomarina sp. | reverse complement strand
CTGCTTTAATTGGGTTAAGTTTTTTTCAATAGTTGGATCAGGATCGTGAGCTGGAAAATCTCCATCAATTACATTATTAATAACAAAATTTTTATTAGGTAATTTTTCTAGTAATTTATTTAATATTGCAGCACTAGCTCCACAGGCAGGATCCCAAGCTATTTTTAAATTAGATATATCAAACTCAGCTAATTCTGCGCATAATTTAGCCAGATAAGCATTTTCTATCTCTATTTTTCTATCAAAATATTTAGCTGTATGAGTATATTTTTTAGTCAAATTTACAAAATCAGCAAATTTTTTCAAATCAGAGCCATAAAAATTTTCCTTTTGTGAAAGAATTTTAAAACCATTATATTCTTTAGGATTATGTGAAGCTGTAACCATAATACCATAATCAACTTTTAACCAATATACCGAAAAATATAACATAGGCGATGGAACCAAACCTATATTATTTACAGCACAACCAGAGTTTTTTATGCCCGCTATTAAATTTTCTACTAAAATAGGAGATGAATTTCTACCATCATAGCCTATATTAATAATGTTACTATTATTAGCCAAAGCTCTTAGACCAAGAGCTAAGCCTATTTCATAAGCATTTTCTGCAAATAATTCCTTCCCAAAAACACCCCTTATATCATATTCTCTTACTATATTTTTATTTAATTTTACCATTAAAAATTTACCCCTAACTCATAATAAGATGCTTTACAACGAAATTTCTTGAATAAATTTCTTAAATCAATAATCACTTTATCAGCAAAAAGATCGACAGAAATTTCGGTAAATTCTAACCACTCAGTCATTACACACACTAATTCTGCTGCATTAATTGCTTTTATAACATCATTTTCTTTATGCACTTCACTATTCTCAGCCACTTTACTCAAAGCAAAAGGATCATGTAAAATTATCTCTAAATTAGGATTATCTTGAGTAAGATAAGTCATAATCTTTAAAGTTTGCGAATCTCGAATATCATCTGTTCCTGCTTTAAATGCCACACCCAGAAATAAAATTTTAGTAAGCTGGTGCTTTTTTAGGATGTTGGCAATTTTACAAGCCATTTTTTTTATCGTCAGCTCATTTGAAAAATCAATATTATTTATTATTGGTAGATCTAAATTAGCTTTATCTGCGGATAGTTTTAAAGCTCTGCTATCTTTAGGAAAACAAGAACCTCCATAACCTGGTCCTGGATTTAAAAACCTATTTCCAATTCTATTATCTAAACCTAGAGCTAATGATATATCATTAATATTAGCTTTATAGCTAGTTGCTAATTCTGCAATTTCGTTGATATAAGCTACTTTTAGAGCTAAAAAAGCATTGGCAGAATATTTAATTAATTCACTAGAGGCAAGATCAGTTGCAACAAAAGGATAACCCTCATCTATAAATGGCTTATATAATTCTGTAAGTAATTTTTCATCTTGCTTATTATTAGTACCTATTACTATTCTCCTTGGATTCATAAAATCTTTTACTGCCCTTCCTTGACTAAGAAATTCTGGATTTCCTGCAACAGAAACTCTAAATTTAGGCTGAGAACTCTCTATTATAGCAGTCATTTGTGCGGCTGTACCAAGAGGTACGGTAGATTTATTAACAATTAATATGTCATTAGAAATATTAGCCAAAATATCATTTAATGCTTGATAAAGATAGCTCAAATCAGAAGTTTGGTTTGCTTCATTATAAGGCGTACCCACGGCCATAATACAAATATCTCTACCTTTTAGAGCTTCCGTGTAATTATTAGTAAAAGAAATATTTTTTTCCTGTAAATGTCTGGTAAGAAAAGACTTTAATTGAGGCTCGTAAATAATTGGATTACCAAGCTTTAAAGCAGATACTTTGTTTTCATCCTGCTCTATAACCACAACATTATGGCCTATTTCAGCAAGACATAAGGCAGATACTAGACCAACATATCCAGCCCCTATTACCGCTATATTTTTACTCATTATATTCCGTTAAAATCTCTTTTACCTCAAATTTATTCTGCTCATAACCATAGGCGATATTTGCTGCAAGCAAGCCAAGTGGATTACCACAATCATATCTTTTACCTGTAAATTTTTTAGCCCAAAAATCTTGTTTCGCTAATAAGTTACGCATGGCGTCAGTTAATTGTATTTCACCTCCTGCACCAATATTTTCTTCTGCTAAATAAGCAAAAATTTCTGGTTGCAAAATATATCTACCCACTATTGCCAAATTAGATGGAGCATCTTCAGCTTTGGGTTTTTCCTGCATATCTGTTACTTTTATAATCTTAGACTTAGTATCACCAGCTATAATACCATAATTCTCACTTAATTTTTTTTCTATATCACACACACCCACCATATTTATATCAGCATTAATTTCTTCATAGGCTAAAATCATTTCTTTGAGAAAACCATCTTGATAATTATTAAGTAATTCATCTGCTAAAATTACTGCAAAAGCCTCATTACCAATAAAGTTTCTGGCACAATAAACTGCATGCCCAAGGCCGGCTGGTTTTTGCTGTCTAATAAAAGCGATATTACCTGCTTCTGGAAGCCAGCCCATAGCATGCTCTAATTCTTGATGTTTAGCTTTATCATTAAGCACTTGCTGTAACTCATAAGCATGATCAAAATGATTAGCAATAATATTTTTATTACGTCCTGTAATAAAAATAAACTGTTCTATTCCCGCATTTCTTGCTTCTTCAAATGCATATTGAATTAATGGTTTATTATATACAGGTAACATTTCTTTGGGCATAGATTTTGTGGCTGGCAAAAATCTAGTACCTAAACCACCTACTGGAAAAACTACTTTTTTAATTTTTTTTCTCATAAATAAAAGAATATTTAATTACAAAATCTTGCTAATGTAAAATTTATTATCTATTAAATAAATTTAAACAAAAAGATAATTTATAATAAAAAATCTAAGCTAAAATGAAAGTAAAATATAAATTATATCAATTTCCTTTATGCCCCTTTTCAAGAAAGGTAAGATTATTTTTATTAGAAAAAAATGTTAAAGCTGATATAGCTGTAGAAAATTTCTGGGAGAAGCGCCATAGTTTTATCGCCCTTAATCCTACGGGAGAAATTCCTGTATTATTATCATATGAAAACAAAATATCAATTTGTTATAGTAGTATTATTTGTGAATATTTAGAGGAAACTTATGGTGGTATTAAGTTTTTAGGTGATAATAGTATAAGTAAAGCTGAGATAAAAAGAATTAACAATTGGTTTGATGTTAAATTTTATCAAGAAGTTACTAAGCATATAATATCGGAAAAAATTATAAAATATTATAAAGGAGAAGGTAGTCCTAATCCAACTTTTTTAAGAGCAGCTAAGCTTAATGCAGAATATCATTTTGACTATATGTCTTATTTATTAAACTCACGCAAATGGCTTGCAGGCAACAAGATCAGCTTAGCTGATATTTCTGCTGCTTGTCATATTTCTGTCTTAGATTATTTGGGTGATATTAATTGGAGTAAACATGAAATGGTTAAAGAATGGTATATGTTAATTAAGTCAAGACCAAGCTTTAACAACATTTTACAAGATAATATTTTTGGTTTTAAAGCAGCAAGCCACTATAAAAAGCTAGATTTTTAGTAAAAATAAATGGGAAAAATTTATAAAATCCCTAGCAAAAACTCGTTCCTTGATAGTTTAGTAGCAGGATATCTTAATTATCAAAAAGACGGATGTAATAATCTAATTATATTGCCTTCTAATATAGATATTAAATTAACCAAACAAATATTTAGTAAATATCTAGATAAAGCAATTATCTTACCTAAATTTACTACTTTAAATGATTATTTATCTCTAGATGATCCTTTTGTAATTTTTACAGAATATTTAAACTTTCCTGTAGAAATGCCTATAGATGAATTTAAATTAGAAATATATAATTTTTTATTGAGGTGGCAAAAAACAAAAACTTACCAACAAAAATATGCTTCATTTAAATTAAATAAAAATGATTTTATTCATAGATTTACTAATTTTTTTTTACAAATAGAAGAGCATTTATTAAATCCAGAAGATATTATCAGGTTAAAACCAGATAATCTACCCATTGCTGAAGAGCTTATATTTAGCTTTCTAGCTTTTTTTAAGACTAAATGGTTTAAATATCAAAAATCTAAAAATATAGTTACAGTAACGGAAAAACAAAATTTAATATTAAAATTCAAGACTAAATTCTTAGCAAAACTGCAAAAATATGACAATATTATACTAGCCGGAACCACAGGGGTTAATCCTTTAACTATGGATTTTATTAATGCTGTAATCAAACATCCTAAAGGAGTTTTTATTTATCACGAAAAACATGAAAAATCAGAAATTTTAAATCAAATAAACCCTAATTTGCTTATTGATAAATTAATACAAAACATCAATGGAACAAATATTGAGCTTTGGACTAAGCAGAATGCACCTCAACAATATATTCAAGAATTTATTGGTAAAAACCTCCATGAAGAAGCAGAATTTATAGCTAAAGAATTAACTAGCTCTACTGAAAAGCAAATTGTTCTCACTAATAATCAGGAACTGAGAGATTTAATCTTATTTAAAACTAATAAATATATTAATAGTTTAAATTTCAATTTAAATAATTACCAAAAAATCTTTAAGTTATTTTGTAATTTGCAAGGCAAGTATAACCAGCAGCAACTAAAAGAGTATTTTGCATGTTATTTTCCAAACCATAAAAATTTAATTAGCCAAAATATCAATGTAATAAATTGCACCAAAAAACTCATTTTGGAACATTTAGTTAAAATAATACCCGCTGAATATCATCATGAATTGACAAAACTTAAGAATATAATCAGTAAAATAACGGTAAAAAATATTAATAATAAACAATATCTAGAATTATTAAAATTAATCTCTCCAGACAGAAACTCTATATATTATGAAGATAGTGAATTAATGATTATCCAGCCAAAAGAATTAAGATTAATTAATTTTGAAAAAATTATTTGTGCAGATTTAAATCAAAATTCTTGGCAAAGTAAATTTGATAAAATTTTTAACCTAAAAAACATAAAAAAAAATCTAATCAATCTAGAAAATATCAGAAATATACAAATAGCATCAGATTTTTTACGCTTATCAAATTGTAAAAATATTATTTTTACCAGAGCTAAAAATAATCATAATAAAGAAAATTTAGCCTATATTTTTTACCAACATTTCATAAAACACCATAATATCTCTAGCTTAACTAACAGTTTTGATAAAAAAAATTACCAAAGACCAAATAAAATTCTAAATATTCCTAAAAAACTCAAACTACATGATTTTTATGCTACTGAAATAGAAAAACTAATTAAAAATCCTTATAATATTTACGCCCTAAAAATACTTAAATTACGCAAAAAAAGCATCTGTTTTACTGAAGAAAAAAACAAAATATTTGGTATATTAGTACATAAATCTTTAGATAATTTTTTAAAAAAAATAACTGATTATAAAACACTAAACTCCAAACAAAAACTGGCTATTTTAAATAATATTTTTGCTAAATTATTACTAACATATAAAATACCTAAAGCGATTCAAATATCATGGCTCAATAGATTCGGTTATATTGCCAGTGACTTTGTGCTTAATAGCAAAGATGAAAAAATATTATCCGAATATTTTGCAGAAATATATCTTCCAGCTAATAAAATAAATTTAAAAGCTAAAATTGATTATATCAGCTATGTAGATAAAAAACTTAAAATTATTGATTATAAAACTGGCATTATTCCAAGCAACCAAGATATATATAGTGGTATATCAGGACAATTAATAATTGAGCTATTTATTTTACTTAAACAGCAGCCAACAGAAAATTTTACTTTAGAGTTTTGGCAATTAACTGGCAAAATTGATGATGGTATAAAAATAAAAGAACTTAAAGCAAATTTTATTAAAGACGCACTTAATGTTGTTACATCTTCTCTTAGTAGATTAATTGATAAATACCAGAATTCTGCACTTTTATGCTTTCCACATCAAAATAAAAAGTCAAAATATGATGATTATTATCATTTAGCTAGAATAGACAAAAATTAATAAATAATAATTGATATTATAGCTAGAATAATTGCTCTAAATATTTATCTACATTGAACTCAACTAAATCATCTAGACCTTCTCCGATCCCCATGAAATAAACCGGCACATTATATTCTTGCACTAAAGCCACTAAACATCCTCCTTTAGCAGTACCATCTAACTTAGTCATAATTAAACCATTAATCAACGAGGCAGCTTTAAAAACCTCCATTTGCTTTAGAGAATTTTGACCAGTAGTACTATCTAACACTAATAATGACAAATGTGGAGCTTGCTCATCTAATTTTTTTATTACTCTAACTATCTTAGCTAACTGATTCATAAAATTTTGATTATTTTGTAATCTACCAGCAGTGTCAATTAAGACTATATCATAATTTTCTTTTTGAGCATATTCCACTGCTTTATATGCAAGGCTAGCAGGGTCAGCTCCCTCCTTCTCTGCCCTAAATAATTTTACTCCTGCCTGATCTGCCCAATTACCTATTTGGTCAGCTGCAGCTGCTCTAAAAGTATCAGCTGCTACTATAACTACTTTTTTATTCTCTTGAGCAAATTTATAAGCAAGCTTACCCAAACTTGTAGTTTTACCACTACCATTTACTCCACTTGCTAAAATAACATATGGTTTATGCTGTATTTTTATACTAGCATGTGCATTTTTTAGCATTTTTTTTATCTCACTTTTTAAGTAAAGTTTAATTTTTTCTGCGCTAATATCGCTATTATCTTGTAATTTATTTAAGCTGTTAATTAATTGTTCTGTATATTTAGGACCTATGTCAGCTTTGAGTAATAAGGCTTCTAAATTTAGCAAAAAATCTTGATCGAGATTTTTTTTAAAGATCTTTTTTAAATCTTTAGCAAATAAAGACTCTGCTGAGATTTTTTTTTTATTTGACCTAGAAAATAATAATTTTATTAATTTATACATAAATAATCCTGCTGAAATTTTGTAACTTTAACCACTACCCTAGAACCAAGAGGGAAACCATGGTTTTTAGCTTTAATTTTAATGAATTGATCTGTTTTTAGAATATGCTCAGATTCTACCAAAGCACTCACATTATGACCAATAAATTTAGCAGCAAAATTAGCTAAATTTTCCTTACCCTGCTCTATTAAAATTTTAGCTCTCTTTTTTCTGATATTTATCGGAACTTGTCTCTCAGAGGGTATTCTAGCAGCTGCTGTACCCTCTCTTTCCGAATAAGGAAAAACATGTAGCAAGGCTATTTCAAGATGTTTAATTAAATTAAGACTATTATTAAACATTGCTTCAGTTTCTGTAGGAAAACCAGCAATAATATCCGCTCCTATTGAAGCATCTGGTCTGTGTAATCTAACAAAATTACAAAAATCTATAATTTCTTTTTGGCTGTGCCTTCTTTTCATTCTTTTTAAAATAAGATCATCACCTGATTGCAATGATAAATGAAAATGAGGCATTAATCTTTTTTCTGTAACTATTAATTCCTTTAAATCATCATCTATTTCAGCAACATCCAAAGAAGATAATCTAACTCTTAATTCATTATTTAAAGCTAAAATATTCTTTACTAAAAAACCTAATGTTGGTTTATTAGCTAAGTTAAACCCATAATCAGTAATATCTACTCCTGTTAAAACAATTTCATTGTAACCTTCAGCTATAATCTTTTGGCAATGTACTAAAATTTGTTCTATGGGCACACTTCTATTATTACCTCTACCATAAGGAATAATACAAAAAGTACAGCGGTGATTACAGCCATTTTGTATCTCTAAATATGCTCTTGCTTTACCTGAAAAAGATGAAACCATATGAGAAGCAGCTTCTGTAAGACTCATAATATCCTTTACTCTAACCTTGTCTACATTACTAGAACTATAGCTACTTAATTCTAATTTCTCACTATTACCTATTACCTGATCCACTTCGGGCATCTGAGCATATTTCTGTGGATCTATTTGTGCAGCACAGCCAGTTACGATAATTTGCTGTTCAGGATATGCTCGCTTATGTTTTCTAATAGATTGTCTTAACTGTCTTTCTGCTTCACTGGTCACAGAACAAGAATTAAAAATGATAGTATTATCTAAACCAGCTTCTTTTAGCTTGTTTTTTATAACCTCACTTTCAAAAATATTTAATCTGCAACCAAAAGTTACAACCTGACTATTAGACATATAATTAATAATAATTTCATATTATTATAGTAAAAACTAATATAGGTCAAGCTTTGCAACAAAATTGCTAGCTATAATCAGTAATTATATTTACAAAATAATTCTGCTCTAGATTTTTTAGCTCTTAATTTTTTATCAATATGACTAATCGAAAATTTTTTAAGCTAAACTTATTAGAGCAAAATTATCTTTTCAGATAAACTTGATTAAGCTACTTATTAAGCTGCAAAAGCTTCATCCCAGCTGCCCTGTGTAGCAGCTTTAGTATATTCTGTAACCCGATTTTCAAAAAAATTAGCATGCTCTACGCCATTTAATATTTCATCTAGCCAAGGTAATGGGTTTTTTTCAGTCATATATATTTCCTTGAGACCTAACTGCATTAATCTACGATCTGCTATATATCTAATATATTGTTTTACTTGCCTTGCTGTTAAGCCTTCAATTGGCCCTAACTCAAAAGCTAAATCAATAAAGGCATCTTCCAAATGTACTATAGTAGCACAGGCATTATAAATGCGTGATTTCAATTCTTCATTCCAGATTTCAGGATTTTCTTGTATAAAAGTTCTAAATAATTTTATAATAGAATTGCTATGTAAAGTTTCATCTCTAATTGACCATGTAACTATTTGCCCCATACCTTTCATTTTACCAAAACGAGGAAAATTCAATAATATTGCAAATGAAGCAAAAAGCTGTAATCCTTCAGTAAAGCCGCCAAAAACAGCTAAGGTGGTAGCAATATCTTCTTTAGTACTTACGCCAAATTGATTCATATAATCATATTTATCTTTCATTTGCTTATATTTTAAGAAAGCCATATATTCAGTTTCTGGAATACCAATTGTATATAACAAATGTGAATATGCCGCAATATGCACAGTTTCCATATTAGAAAAAGCAGCCAACATCATCTGCACTTCAGTAGGCTTAAAAACTTGTGAATAATGTTTCATATAGCAGTTATTTACTTCAATATCTGCCTGAGTAAAAAAACGAAAAATTTGCGTTAATAAATGCCTTTCAGATTCAGAAATATTATATTTCCAGTCTCTTACATCATCTGCCAAAGGAACTTCATCTGGTAACCAATGTACTTTTTGCTGAGTTTCCCAAGCTTCATAAGCCCAAGGATATGTAAAAGGTTTATAAACTGGTTCTGCATTTAAAAGATTTGTTAAATTCATTTGTTCCTCACTTAATTTATTGACATGCTAAACATTCTTCATAATCAGTACTAGCAGGCACTGCCTTAGCTAGCTGATCTGTTTTTGCGATATTTTCTATATTACTATTAGCGGCGTCTTGTTCAGATTTTTGCGTATCTATATCATCCGTTGTGACATTATGAGATACTTTCTCTGCTCTTTGTATAGAAGTTGATCTACAATAATACATACTTTTCACTCCCTTCTTCCAAGCACTAAAATGCAGGTCATGTAATGTCTTTTTATGCACATTACCTGGCAAAAATATGTTTAAACTTTGTGCTTGGCTAATATATGGAGTACGCTCAGCACAGAGTTCTACTAACCATTTTTGTTCTATTTCTTGTGCGGTTTTAAAAACCAATTTTTCATGTTCATCTAAAAAATCTAAATGCTGCACTGAACCTTCATGAGTCGAGATTGAAGACCAAGTTTCTTCATTATCTTTACCTTTCTCTACTAATAATTTTTTCAAATTTTTATTTCTTACTGTAAAAGATCCAGTTAAAGTTTTTTGAGTAAAACTATTAGCTGCATAAGGCTCAATTCCAGGTGATGAGTTACCACAAATAATCGATATACTTGCTGTTGGCGCAATCGCCATAGTATTAGAAAATCTTTTTTGTACACCTGCTTCTTTAGCATCTGGACAAGCACCCTTTTCTTTAGCTAATAAAGTATTTGCAGCCTCTACTCTTTCATGGATATGGGTGAATATTTTTTTGTTCCATACTTTAGCCATTGCTGACTCAAAAGGTATCATCTTGCTTTGAAAAAATGAGTGAAGACCCATAACACCCAAACCTATGCTTCTTTCATTTTTAGCCGAGTATTTTGCATTTTTCATTGAATCTGGTGCTTTCTTGATAAAATCATCTAACACATTATCTAGAAAACGCATTACATCTTCTATAAATCTTTGATTATCTTGCCATTCCTCATATTTTTCTATATTCAAAGATGATAGACAACATACAGCTGTTCTAATGTTATTTTTATGATCTATACCTGTAGGTAAAGTAATTTCTGAACATAGATTCGAGGTTTTAACTTTTAAACCTAATTTTTTATGATGCTCAGGTATAGATTTATTTACATTGTCGATGAATAACAAATAAGGCTCACCTGTCTCTATACGAGCAGTTAATAATTTAATCCATATGTCTCTGGCTTTTAAAGTTGTAATTATTTCATTATTATGCGGGCTTTTTAAAGACCAATCCTCATCTTTTTCTACCGCCTTCATAAAATCATCTGTTATCGCTACACCATGATGCAAATTTAAACGTCTACGATTATAATCACCGCCTGTCGGCCTTCTTAAATCAATAAATTCTTCTATTTCTGGATGGTCAATTGGCAGATATACTGCTGCACTACCCCTTCTTAAACTACCTTGCGATATTGCCAAGGTTTGTGAATCCATAACTTTGATAAAAGGTATTATTCCGGAAGTTTTGCCATTACCTCTAACTGTTTCTCCTATCGCACGAATATTACCCCAATAACTTCCGATCCCACCTCCTCTTGAAGCTAACCATACATTTTCATTCCATAATTCTACAATACCTGATAATGAATCTTCTACTTCATTTAAAAAGCAAGAGATAGGTAAGCCTCTTTCTGTGCCACCATTGCTCAAAATAGGAGTAGCTGGCATAAACCACAAATTTGATATGTAATTATAAATTCTTTCAGCATGCAAATCATCATCACTGTAATATTTAGCAACCCTCATAAATAAGTCCTGATAATCTTCACCAGGCATTAAATAACGATCTTTTAATGTTGCTTTACCAAATTCCGTTAAATTCTCATCTCTTGCTTTGTTTATTTGTAAATTAGAAACAGGAAGTTCATAATTTCTGTTTTCCTGCTTTACTAATGAAGGATTATTTTCCATAATTTATAATTTAGCCTTTATTATATTAATACTATATGTTGTGCAATCTTGAGGTAGCAAGTACCAAATATTGATTTATAATATGATTGCACTAATTTTATGTCTATATAATAATTAACATTTTTTTTAAATTTTTTTCTTGCAATTATAAAAAAAGCTCTGTCATTGGTCTGAATGTTTTTACACCAAGTTTTATTTATAAAGATTATATAATTGAGTTAGTTTGGATACAGAAATTTTAAATTAGAATGATAGGTAATTGACTATATTAATTGAAGATTATAATTGCGACTTAAGAGAAAAATCAGATTACTATAAGAATAAATAATTGACTACGAGCTATTATAATTAGGATTAAAGAAAAACAGCTACTTAAATCTTGAATCATTAATAATAAACATAGATTCTTCATAGATTTTGTTTAAATTTATATATAAATCAAGCAAACTAACTGAGATTTTATTTAGATTTGCATCAATAAATTCAATCTTTTTTAGCTCGAGCGGCTTTTCCGTAAAAACAAAACTAAAAGTCCCTATATCTTTTTGCTGAGATTTTGTTGCTGTAATAAAGATTACACCATCTCTTTTTTCTGCTTTTATAAGCTCTATATCAGAATTAAATTTTATTTTTTTTCTAGTTATTAAGGTTGCTATTGAGTTTTCTATTGGCACATAGTTAGACTGCTCTAGCTCAGAATCGTAATAAATTAAGGATTTGCCATTTGCTACTACAATAATTGGTTGATCATAATACTCCCAGCGAAATTTTCCTGGCTTTTTTAAATAAAACTTTCCTTCATTTAACGAGCCATCATTATTTAACTGAATAAATTCTGCTTCTGCTGTTTTAATATCATTTAAATAATTCTCAACCATTTCTAACTCTGATTTAGTTAGAGGATTAGCCCAAACACTGGTAGAAACTAAAAGTAAAGAGAGGAATATTGATTTAAACATAAGCAAATAAATTATTAATTATTACAAATAAATTATAAAGTAAACTGAAAAGCAGCTTGATTTTTTTGATATTAATTTTATTAATAGTTTAAAATTAATAGGTAATAATATGTTTGATTTGTCAAAGAAAAAGGCATTAGTAACCGGTGGATCAAGAGGAATTGGCACCAAAATAGCTCAAGCATTTATCCAAAGAGGGGCTCAAGTTATTATTACTGGAACCAACGAAGAAAAATTAAAAGAAATAGCTAATATAGCAGGTAAAAACTGCTCCTATGTAGTGGCTGATTTAAGTCAACAACAAGATATTGAGAATTTAATAAATAATCACTGTCAAGATCTTGATATTTTAGTTAATAATGCAGGTATTACTAAGGATAATTTATTACTTAGAATGAAAGATCAAGATTGGCAGCAAGTATTGGATGTAAATTTAAGTGCTGCTTATAAGTTAATTAGAGGTTCTATTAGAGGAATGTTAAAAAAACGCTCTGGTAGAATTATAAATTTATCATCTGTGGTGGCAGCATCAGGAAATCCTGGCCAAGCTAATTATTGTGCTGCTAAGGCTGGCATAGTTGGCATGAGTAAATCTATTGCTTTAGAAATTGCGGCAAGGGGTATAACAGTGAACTGCATTTCACCAGGATTTATTCAAACTGATATGACCAATAAACTTACTGAAGAACAAGTAGCTCAAATCAC
>CAXPEK010000090.1:0-3641 GCA_964216065.1 Candidatus Actinomarina sp. | reverse complement strand
TGCATCCTTTTACTAAAAATATTAAAGAACTTAATGACTTGCCAGAAATTACGTTAAAGCAGATTTCACATTTTTTTGAAAGATATAAAGATTTAGAAGAAGGTAAATGGGTCAAGGTTAAAGGTTTTGCAGATAAGCAGCGCGCCTATGAAATAATTAATAATTCGGTACAAAAAGCTGCCTAGTAAAAATTTAATTAACCAAATTATCTATCAAAGCTGGCATAGGGGTTGTAAAGAAACAGATCTGCTTTTAGGAGATTTTGCTAAAGCTAAAATTTATGATTTTAGTGAAGAAAAATTTTATCTTTATAAAGAGTTAATTGAAGAAAATGACTGGGATCTTTATGGTTGGATCATAGGTAAAGAAAAAACCCCAGAAAAATATCTTTCTTTGATAGCGGAAATAAAAGAATTTTCATTTAATAAATATCAACATTAATAGCTTTTTACAAAGCTATTACTGCCAAGAAAATCTATAAATCTTTGTTGTTTTTTGATTTCTAAAGCTAATTTTTTATTTATATAAGGTCCAAGGACCACTTTGTTGAAAATTTGATTATTTTGTGTGATTTGTATAATATCGACATTTCCAAATTGCTCAGCTCTATTTTTGAGCCTCGTTGCATTATCTATTTTGCTGAATAAGCCTAGTTGAATATAATATTGCGTCTTAGGTTTAGTTTTGACTTTAATATTGCTTGTTTTTAATTTTTTAACTTTTACCGGAGTTTTTATATTTGTTTTTTGCTGATTTTTTTTGTAAGTAAATTTGCGGTTAAAAATCATGTCAGGGCCAAGATTATCATTATCAATAATTGACAATGGTATTGCATCTTTTCTAATTAACCATTCGTTCGTTCTAATTAATTCTATAGTATAATTTTTTGCTAAAATATCTTTTCTAATATTTGGAAATGAAGATAGAGGAATCTCTTTATTGATTTTTATGAGCTTATTTTCATTCGATATTTTTTCTGCTAATAATATTGGTCTGGCTTTTGGCAAAATATTTTTGATAATTGGGTTGCCCAACATAGCTAATACATAAGGTTTGAGATTAGGTTTAGCTTTTACATTGAATATATTATAGTCTTGATTAATTACGGGTGATTCTGTTTTAACAGTTATTAATTCTGAATTATCTTCATATAGGGGTTTTTCTTTAAGTATGAAATTATGATAATTTACTGGTGTTTTAGCAATAGAAGAATTTGCAGCTAAACTAATTGGTTTTGCTTTTGCCGTGAAATAAGTATAATCGAATTGTTTTTCTGCAACAATTAAATCATTAGCTAGATCTAGTGGTTTGACTTTTACGGTAATTCTTAGTATCGGATTGGCAGGTCTAGCTTTAACTGTAAAATTTGTATAAAACCAAGGGTTACTCACTACTTTAGTAATTGTAAAATTTCCGTAATCTTTTAGTGAAACGTTTTTTAGCTTGATATTACGAATAGGCTTTTCTATGGCAGTAATTTTAAAATATTCTTTTTTATAGCTTTTAATGCATACTGATTTTGGTTTTATAGAAGTGTTTATTTCGCCATTATAGCAAGGATAATATTTGATTGGTTTTAGTGCTAAATTACTTAAATGATCCTTAGAAAAATTTATTATTTCTTCTCTTTTTAATCTATTAGTATTAAGAGCAATGATCTGTTTTTCGATTAACTTTAAAATTTCAGTTTTTTGAAGCAATTTAGCATATTGTTTTAATTTGTTTAATGTTTCTAAATTATTTATTTCTTTGGTTTTTATAGAGTAATTTAGAAAATTTGTTTGGTTATATTCAATTGCTACCTCTAAGCTGTTTTTTCCTGTGCTATTTTTGAGTAACAGGTCTGGCTTATATTTTAATATTTCTAGGGCAATCTCAGAGTGATTATTTTGTAAAGATCTCATTAAGGCAGTTTTGCCGAGAAAATCTTGTTTATTTATATTGATTTGTGATTCTAACAATAATTTTGATATTTCTAAACTACCTAATCTTGCGCTATAATGCAGTGCGGTAGCTCCAGAAATATCGTATAGATTAATATCAGCTTTATAATTAAGTAAAATCTCAATAGCTTGTTTATCTCCTATCTTAGCTGCATATATAATTGGTGTAAGGCCATTTTGTGACCTTTGATTGGGATCAGTTCCATTAAATAAAACAAATTCTAGCTTATTATATACTTCTAGGTCTATAATTCTGAATAGTTCGCTGGCGTTAGCTGATTTATATAAAAGTAATAAAATAATAATTATTTTTTTCATCTGCTAATTTTTTACGCTATCTTCTTTAAATATAAATACTATAGTAATTTTAAATATAACAGTTTTTTTATGAAATATCTCATTTTAATTTTTATATTTTTTTTTAATTTTAACAACTCTACGAAAGCAGAGGATATATTTGCAGAATTAGTAAAAAATAATTCGTTAATAAAACAACATTATCATAATTATTTAAAAGTAAAAAGTGATGCTAAGCAGGAGTTAGCAAATTATTTACCAGAAGCATCTTTAGTTTATGACCAATATAAAAATAAATATGCTAAAACAAGCAGTAATTTACGGAATAATTATAATGTTAAAAATTATAATTTAGTATTAAAGCAAAAAATATATGAATTAGGTGCATTAAAAAAATTAGAAGCTACAAAATTAACAAAACAGCGCCACCGATTGCTATTAGATGATTTAATCGCGAGCATATTTATTGAGGTAATAACTTTATTACTAGAAATAGATTCTAAAGATGATCAGCTAAAATTCTTACAGACAAGATTAAAATTATTAGAAGAAGTAAAAGTAATAACTTTAGTTAAGTTTGAAAATGGTTCAGCAACCAAGTTAGATTATTTGCAAGCAGAGACAGAATATTTGAAACTTAAAAGTGATATTTTAACCTTAGAAAAAGATAGTAAAATTTTAAAAATAAAATTCAAACAAATAGTTGGTCTAGAATATCAGAAATATGATTTTGCTAATCATAACATAACTATACCAGTATATAATGTTTTTTATCATAATATTATGGCTGATAACATAGCTTTAAAGATTGTGCAGTTTAATAATCAGCTTTTAAAATTAAAGAGTGAAATAGCATATAAAAATATTTCTCCTGATGTTAATTTATATGTAGATTATGATAAAAGTGAAGGTGGTTTTTCATATATGAATAATTCGACTGCAAGTAATAGTAATATTATTTATGGAATTTCAGTAAATATTCCGTTATTTAAGTCGGGTGGAGGCTTAGCTAGTATTAAAAGTGCAAAAGAGGAATATATAGCTAATTCATATTTAGTTGAGGGTTATGAAAAAAACTTGAAGTTCAATGCTCAATCTTTATGGGAAGAAATAGCTATAGTAAAAGAACTTATTAACACACAGGTAAAATATTTAGAATTCACTAAAAAAACACTTGCAGCGGCAGAAACTAATTATAAATTTGGCAAAACTGATTTATTAAATTTGCTTGAAGCACAAAGTTTAAATTTAGAAGCTGAATATGCTCTGGTTAAAGCAAAAAATAGTTTAATTTTGAGCAAATTTAAGTATCTGCAGTTAGGTGGTAAACTAACGCCTAACTATTTTCAAATTAAACTTGATTCTATATATACAAAAATATAATGTTATTTTATTTGCTAT
>CAXPEK010000089.1:0-3741 GCA_964216065.1 Candidatus Actinomarina sp. | reverse complement strand
TGAAAATGTAGCTATAAAGGCGAATCGCAAGAGATGCTTGCTGAGTATTGGTTGCGGGGGCTGGATTTGAACCAACGACCTTCAGGTTATGAGCCTGACGAGCTACCGGGCTGCTCCACCCCGCGATAATAAAATTGCTAGTTTCAATCTTTATAAACTTTGGCAATATATTAGTCAAGATTTAACCTTATGCACACCTAAAACTAATCAAATAATTTTACTTATAAACTAAAAAAAACTTGTGTTATTTGTAGTTTTCAGCAAAATTACAAAAAAATATTTTTACTAAAATGAGATTTATATTCCCAATTATTACCCTGCTCATTTTTCTCGCTTCCTGTAGCCAAAACTCCGCTCCTATTAGCTATAAAGGCCATATACAATACACTAAAAATGGTGCTAAACCAATCAATATTGCCAAAACTAAACCCACTCTTACCCCAGCAAAAGCAAAAGAAAAACTAAAAACTAACCAAATTCTAGTTAATAATGGCGATAACTTATATTTAATCGCTAAAAAACATAAAATTACCACTAGACAATTAATAGATAGAAACGACCTTAAACCTCCATATATGCTACAGCCAGGACAAATATTAGAACTACCTGATAATAGAAAAACCCATGTGGTTTTAAATGGCCAAAGCCTCACCCTTATTGCCCGCAAATATAATGTAAGCCTTAGCGAATTAGCACAGGTTAATAACCTAAAAACTAATAGCAATCTTAAAATAGGCGATGTTCTTATTATTCCTTATAATGCTAAGCCATCACATAAAAAAATAATAGCCTCTAATATATTCAAAACAAAACTCAAGCTAGCCAAACCTCTAGATGGAAAAATTATTAAGAATTTTGGACCCGATAAAAATGGCACCCACAACGATGGGATTAATATATCCGCACCTTTAGGTACCGATATTAAAGCCGCAGCAGATGGCAAAATAGTTTATGTGGGTAATGAATTAAGAGGATATGGTAATTTAATCATTATAAAACATAGTGGTAATATCTTAACCGCTTACGCTCATAATAACGAAATTATCGTGGCTAAGAATCAAAATGTTAAACAAGGTGAAAAAATTGCTACAGTAGGATCTACTGGTAATGTCTCTGCACCACAATTACATTTTGGCGTAAGACAAGGCCGCAAAGCAGTAAACCCTGCTAACTATTTCTAATCTGTTAACGCGGCTAGAAATTCTATATTTGGTTGTAAACATTCTATTTTATGTGCTAATTCACAAAAGTAATTCTTGTCTATTTTCATGTGTTTAATTACTACCTTATTACCCTCTGCTATGCTCTTTTCAAGCAAATAGGCTAAATTTCTTAAATGTGTCGCAGAAATAGCTGCAAATTTTGGTTTAACGCTAATAATTGTCTGATTAGATTGCTCCTCTACATGCAAGGCTAAAGCTTTAGAGCTGTGGCCTTGCATGAAATTTATTTCATTCTTCATGCCCATTTTCCTAAGTTTTATTGATACTTATTATAACACAAAATTCAACCAGACTCAAGAGCAATTTAATTTAAAATGAAAATTAAATTACATGCTTTGCTGTTATCATAGGAAACTTTATATTCAACATCATCATAGCAATTACTATCATAGCTTGCTAAATCGTCAGCATCACCACCAAGAAAACCGTGCCCTCCCCTCACCTGACCCCTTATAGGGTTTTTGTCATCTAACTTTTGGTCTAATTTTTCTGCTATATGAGGATAGAAAACACCTCCATCACTGGTGCCACCCGACATATTAACAAAAGAACCAAATTTTATTACATTACCATATTTATCCTCATTCTTAACAGTTATATTAGCAGAAAAACCACCCTGCATGTAATAAGGAGACTCGCCCCATACCCCACTATAATCACCTTTAATAAATTTACCCAAAGCTAGATGCTGCCATAATCTGTAAACCTCACTACTGCGCTTTGCACCAACCTCTATATAACCATCATCATCACCATTACATTGATTTTTATCACCACATATCTTATCATCTTCAGCAGAAAAATAACGATAAGCATCACTAAAATCACCAGGATAACTGCCATATTTATCTTTAAAATTAAACATAGCTAAATCAACTTCTTTAAACTGCTTAACAACCCCTAAGATCTTAGCATTATCCAGAATATTGCCCCCTAAAGTTATACCCGCCATTAATATTGCCATAATAGCTATAGCTAACGACAACTCCAATAAACTAAAACCCTTCATAAACATGCCTCATATAATCAATATTTATAATATAATATTACAAATATATAACGGATAACTTTTATATAGTAAATAAATAAAATCTGTCTATTAATTATAAAATGCAAAACTGTAACTTTGAGCAATTAAATCAAATCATTAATGTTTCACGTGAAACATATCTTAAATTAGAAAAATTTGCCGCATTATTAAAAGAAAAAAACCATAATTTAAACTTAATTGGTTCTGGTACAGCAAACAATATTTGGGAAAGGCACATTGTTGACTCAGTACAATTAGCTAAATATTTACACCAAGACACAAAAATCGTAGATTTTGGTTCAGGAGCGGGCCTACCCTCCATAGCTCTTGCCCTGTGTGGCTATTCTGTAACCTCGGTAGAATCTATTACTAAAAAGGCAGGCTTTCAAAAAGAAACTGCTTTATTGCTTAATTTGAATATTAATATTGTAAATGAACGCATTGAAAATATCCGCATGCAAGATAATTACATTTTAACTGCAAGAGCTGTTGCGCCTCTAACTAAATTATTTAAACTTAGTTATCACCTGCTTAAAAATGGTAACAAGGCTCTTTTTATGAAGGGTAAAAACTATAAAAATGAAATTTTAGCAGCAGAAAAATTCTGGCATTTTAATTATAAAAGCTATAAAAGTATAACATCAAGTGAAAGCGTTATTCTGGAAATTAGTGGTTTAAAATGGAAGTAATTGGTATTGCAAATCAAAAAGGTGGAGTGGGGAAAACCACAACTTGCATGAATCTTGCTGCATCTTTAGCCGTTATTGGCAAAAAGATTCTAGTCATAGATATTGACCCCCAAGGCAATGCTTCAACTGGTATAGGAATAGATAATAGCCACAGAAACCATGATATTTATGGAGTCTTAACTGACAAATACCATATAAATGACGCTATATACCAAACTTCTATCAATAACTTAGAAATTATCACTAGTACAGTTGATTTAGCTGCCGCAGAATTAGGGCTTGTCTCTTTAAACAACCGCGAATTTATTTTAAAATCTCATTTAAGTAAATTAAATAACAGCTATGACTACATTATCATTGACTGCCCTCCGTCGCTAGGTTTACTAACCATTAATGCTATGGCAGCAATAAATGAGTTAATTATACCAGTACAATGTGAGTTTTTTGCCCTAGAAGGTCTTAGCCATCTTTTAAAAACTATAAAATTAATTCGCAAAACCATTAATCCGCACATCAAAATAAAAGGCGTTTTATTAACTATGTATGACCGCAGAAATAAAATTTCTGAACAAGTAGCTCGAGAAATAAAAAAGTTTCTTGGGCCAAAATTATTTCATACTAAAATACCAAGAAATGTTAAAATCTCAGAAGCCCCTTCTTTTGGTAAACCAGTAATAGCTTATGATCATAATTGTTCTGGTGCTCGAGCATATATAGGATTGGTTAAAGAAATTTTACAACAAGAAAAACTTAAACAGAAGGTTATATAATGGAAAATCTCAAATTAGGTAAAGGCTTA